>JAZOUQ010000144.1:0-3097 GCA_045658185.1 Eubacteriales bacterium | reverse complement strand
TGACCTCTCAGTCAGCTCACGCTGACAGCTCTCCTAAAAGGAGAGCCTTTT
Organism: Eubacteriales bacterium; assembly: GCA_045658185.1. Taxonomy (GTDB): domain Bacteria; phylum Bacillota; class Clostridia; order Oscillospirales; family CAG-272; genus HGM12713. The sequence goes on along the minus strand of JAZOUQ010000144.1, from coordinate 3,046 downwards.
TAAGCATACTGCAAACATATCAAAAGCCTCGCCCTTTGGGAGAGGTGGCACCGTTAGGTGACGGAGAGGGCTCGATAAATCCCAATTTATTCAATATCGAACAGTCCAACATAAATGAATTTTAAGTAAATATTTTGGTAACACCGCGTCGTAGCTGTTGACAAAGTTCTCCGAAAATTATATAATAAAAGGCGTAAAATATGTTTCGGAGGGTAAAATGAAAAAAAGATATATTATTCTGACAGCTTGTATTTTGCTCTTTGTAGTTTTGCTTACGTCCTGCAAAGGCAAGGGCGAGGATACGGATACCGCCGCGGAATACTGCACCGTGACGTTTGAAACGTGGGGCGGAAGCGAAATATCTGCTGTAAGAGTTATAAAAGGAAATAAGATAAATGAACCGACGCCCCCCACGAAGGACGGCTTCGTTTTCAACGGCTGGGCATACAACGGCGTGGAGTGGTTTTTCGACCGAGATAAGGTCACGGAAAATATAACGCTGACTGCCAAGTGGACGGACGTTGAAGCCCTGTACGAATTATCGGGCGACGTAAACGCGGGCTTTACCGTGACGGCTGTGAAAAAGGAGCTTGATAATATGACCGTTCCCGCAAGCGTGAGAGGCGGTAATATCGTGGCTGTTGGCGAGAGTGCGTTCGAGGGTGTTAGTGAAACGGTAAAAAGCATCACACTTGCTGAAACAGTAAGATCCGTAGGCAAAAACGCGTTCAAGGACGTAACGGCGGAGATAAATGTAAAGGGAGAACTTACCCAGATAGGCGAGTCTGCATTCTTTGGTTGCACGGGGCTTAAGAAAATCGGGTTTGGCGAGGGACTGAAAACCGTTTCGCCCACGGCGTTTTGGGGTTGCACATCCCTCTCGGAGCTTGTATTTCCGTCAACTCTTGAGAAGATAGACGAGAACGCCTTTGAGGACTGCACCTCGGTAAAGGCGATAATTATGCACAAGCAAACTGCCACGGTGTGCGACGGAGCGTTCTTCAATATGCCTTCCCTTGAGGTGGTGTATTACTACGGCACGGAGGCGGACGTGGACGGTGTGAACGTCAGCCTGAAGAACGAGGATTTTGAGGACGTGATAGAGAGCAACGTGTATTTCTATTCTGCCGAAAAGCCCACGTCAAAAGGAAAGTATTGGTACTTTTCGGACAGCGGAAAGATACGCGTATGGGAGGATAAATAATGAGCAAGGAGCAATGTGAAAAGATAGCCTGTGCTAAAAAGACCTCTATCGGAGGTCAGGCACTCATCGAGGGAATTATGATGAGAGGACCTCGTCGCACGGCAATGGCTGTAAGAGACCCCGATGGAGAGATAGTTCTTGAAAAATGGGAGAATGAAAAGCCAAAGCACGCCAAAATATATAAGATACCTTTTGTCAGAGGTATGTTTAACTTCATAGCATCTATGAAGATAGGCTACAAATGTCTTATGCGTTCCGCGGAGATAGCGGGACTTGAGGAGGAAGAGCCTAAGAAGAAAAAGGCTGACGAGGTAGTAGAGGAGCAAGACGAAAAACAAGAAAAAAAGCAGGAAAAACAGGAAAAATCGGATTCCTTGCTGATGTCAGTCATAATGGTCATAGCCACCGTGCTTGGCGTTGCACTTTCGGTATTTCTGTTTATAATGCTTCCGTCTTATATCTACAAATGGTTGCTTGAGCCATTTATCCACGTAGAAAGTGGGGCACTTAAGTCGCTTATAAAATCGGTATTTGAGGGAATCCTCAAAATAGCGGTGCTGGTGGCGTATATGGCATTGGTTTCGCTTATGAAGGATATACGCAGAACCTTTCAGTACCACGGAGCGGAGCATAAGACCATATTCTGTTATGAGAGCGGACTTGAGCTGACGGTGGAGAACGTTCGTAATCAAAGACGCTTCCACCCCAGATGCGGAACGTCCTTCCTCATACTGATGTTGCTCGTGGGAATGTTTTTCTCGTTCTTTATTGACCCGCTGTTTATATGGCTGACGGGCGACGTGCCGATAACGATTGTGAGAGTAATTATAAAGATATTGATGCTTCCTCTGTTTATGGGAGTGGGCTACGAGCTGATAAAGCTTGCGGGCAAACACGATAATCTGTTCACCCGCATAATCTCCGCACCCGGTATGTGGTTGCAGAGAATAACCGTCCGCGAGCCTGACGACGATATGATAGAATGTGCTATCAAGGCATTCGTTGAGGTCATCCCCGAGGAAGAGAAGAAGGACGAGATTTAAATAGAATAAAGAAAAAACAGCAGAGGACACTCTGCTGTTTTTGTGTTTTAAGGGGAATAATCAATGTTCACTCTCAATAATAGGCTCCCTCCGGGAGGGAGCTGTCACCGTGAGGTGACTGAGGGAGAGTGCGTGACAATAAATAATAGCAAATCTCATCATTTCGCACACTCCTTCCGTCACTCGCCACGCTCGTGCCACCTTCCTCTCGGAGGAAGGCTATAATAAAAAAATTCCGCCCAAAACGGGTCGTCAAGGGTGCCGACCCCTACCATTATTGTGTTCTAACATCGTACAAAATATAAATATGCAAAATATTATTGGTAAAATCATATGTTCGCTCTTTCTTTGCCCGTAGGGGTCGACGCCTCGGCGACCCGCAAATGAACAAAATATATGGCGACAACATATGTTTGCACAAAATAAAAGGCTCCCTTGTGTAAAGGGAGCTGTTGAGCGAATGCGAAACTGAGGGATTGTTCTCTGCGTAAATCAATCTATTACAATCCCTCCGTCACGGCTTACGCCGTGCTACCTCCCTTTACACAAAGGAGGCTCACAAAGGAAGAGCTAACAAGGATAAAAAACTCATAATTTTCAACTTTCAATTTTCAACTCTCCATTTTCTCCTTCACGGCAAAAGAAAACCCCACAAGCCGTTTTCGGCTTGTGGGATATTTTTACGAATTCTTCGCGTTCATCTTGAGATACTCGTTGATAAACTCGTCTATCTCTCCGTCCATAACTGCGGAGATGTTTCCGTCCTCGTGACCGGTTCTTGTGTCCTTGGCAAGAGTGT
>JAZOUQ010000143.1:0-3617 GCA_045658185.1 Eubacteriales bacterium | reverse complement strand
AATACAGGAGGTATATAAAACCATGAGCGAAATGAATGAAAATTTTGCAGAACTGTTTGATGCGACAGAAATCAAAACTTTAAATACAGGAGACACCGTAACCGGAACCGTAACGTCTGTTACCGACGCTGAGTTGTATCTTGACCTTGGTGCACAGGTTACCGGCCTTATCAAGGCTGAGCAGATCACCGACGACACGTCCGTGAAGCTCACCGAGATGTACAAGCCCGGCGACCAGATCGAGGCTTTCGTTATCCGTGTCAGCGATATTGAAGGCTTTGCTGAGCTGTCCAAGAAGAGAGTTGATTCCGACAAGAATTGGCTCAAGATCGTAGCTGCTGCCGAGAACGGCGAGGTAGTTACGGGTAAGGTGGTTGAGGTCGTAAGAGGCGGAGTTTCCGTTCTCGTTGACGCTAACCGCGTATTCGTTCCCGCATCCCAGACCGGTGTTGCAAAGGACGAAAGCCTTGATACCATCAAGGGTAACGAGGTTTCTCTTAAGATCATCGAGATCAAGGGCAAGAGAGCAGTTGGCTCTATCAAGCTCGTTGAGAGAGAAGAGAAGAAGGCTAAAGAGGCTGCTTTCTGGGCAGAGGTTGAAGAGGGTAAGGTTTATACCGGTGCAGTTAAGAGCATGACCGCTTACGGTGCATTCGTAGACCTCGGCGGAGTTGACGGTATGGTACATAAGACCGAGCTTTCCTGGAAGCCTATCGCAACCCCCGCGGCTGTTCTTGAGGTTGGTCAGGTTATCGAGGTATTCGTTAAGAGCTTTGACGCTGATAAGAAGAGAATTTCTCTCGGATATAAGAAGGATTGCGACAATCCTTGGTACATCTTCACTTCCAAGTACGCAGTAGGCGACACCGCAACCGTTAAGGTTGTAAGCCTTATGCCCTTCGGAGCATTCGCTGAGATCGTTGACGGAGTTGACGGACTTATCCACATCTCCCAGATCGCTCAGCAGAAGATCGGTAAGCCCGCAGACGTTCTGACTGTTGGTCAGGAGGTTGAGGCTAAGATCACCGCTATCGACGAGGAGAACCACAAGGTTAGCCTTTCCATTCGTGCACTTCTTGATGAAGCTCAGGCAGCCGCTGAGGCTATGCCCGAGGACGTAGCTGCTGAAGAAGAGGTAGCTGCTGACGCAGAGTAATTAAAAATCACAGAGCTGTTTGCCGACCGCCAAGACTCCCCGTCTCGGCATGCAGACAGCTCTGCTTTGTTTTGGAGAATTTTTATGAAGGAATTGAAATTTAACGCTGACGGAACGGCGGTAATGACCGAGGAGGTCGAGAAAAAACTCGCGAGGATAACCGAGGAGGCAAGGGCGGCAACGGAGGAATTGGTTGCCGTGTCAGAGCTTAAATCGGGCGACGTGTTCGTGGTGGGCTGTTCCACATCCGAGGTGACGGGAAATCTCATAGGTCACGCATCCGTATTGCCTGTTGCAAAAGCCGTGTTTGACGGTATATATCCCGTTCTTAAGGAGAAAGGAATATATATTGCGGCACAGTGCTGTGAGCATCTTAACAGAGCAATAATAATCGAGAGCGAGTGTGCCGAGAAGTATGGACTTGACGCTGTTTGCGTCGTTCCCCAGCCTAAGGCGGGCGGTTCGTTTGCTACCGTTACGTGGGAGAGTCTTGACGCTCCCGTTGCCGTGGAGAGTATAAAGGCTCACGCGGGAATAGACATAGGCGGTACGCTTATCGGTATGCACCTGAGGGCGGTTGCCGTTCCCGTAAGACTTGAAACGGAAAAAATAGGCGAGGCAAGAATATTGTGTGCAAGAACACGTCCTAAGTTTATAGGCGGAGCTCGTGCAAAATACGAATAAGGAAATTTAAACAATATAAAAGTTGCCGTTTTGGTTATTCTGCCTTTTGAAATTTTGCGAGTTTTGTGGTATAATTATATTAGTGGATATTTTCGAAAAATAAAGTTTTATCACAAAATTTGTGAAGATCGGAGGGCTTGAATGTTTGAAAAGGGCAGCTACGTAACGTACCGATCCGAGGGCGTGTGCGTAATAATTGACATACGCCGGGAAGATTTTGGAGCAGGAAACGGTGCTGAAGATTATTACATACTCGCACCGATCAGCGATATGAAATCCACGGTTTTCGTGCCTGTAAACAACGAGCGATTGGTTGGCTTTATGCGTGGACTTTTAGGTGCGGACGAATTAAATGCCGTGATAGGGGAGCTTAAGGATAAGCGAATGGAATGGATACCCGAGAGCAGAGCAAGAAACACGGCGTTCAAGCAGATAATATCTCAGGGCGACCGACGAGAGCTTATTGTGTTGTTGAATACGCTTTACGATAAAATAGACGAAATGAAGGAAATCGGAAAGAGAGCGGGAACGACGGATCAAGGAGCGATAGCGAAGGCTGAGAGATTGATCTGTGAGGAGCTTATGATAACCACGAATTTCACACCGCAGAGCAGCTTGAGAGAGATTTTGAGCGGTCGTATAATTCTTGGTTCAAAGGAAACGTAATACTCCCAAAAAGTTTTTTGAGATATATTGAAAAACATATTGACAAAACGGACGAAATGGGGTATAATATATTCTGCGAGTTTTGAGAAACGGCGAACTCGCATATGGAGAAGTACTCAAGAGGCCGAAGAGGCGCCCCTGCTAAGGGTGTAGACCGGGTAACCGGTGCGAGAGTTCAAATCTCTCCTTCTCCGCCAAACAAAAACCGCAATTCTGATACAAAGGGATTGCGGTTTTTGTTTTTTTATTGACAAATATTCCTGTTTGTGGTACAATGAAATTAATAAACACGGCAACGTAGTTCAATTTATTATAACAAAAGGAGAAGTACTATGAAAGAGTTTATTCAACACCCCATTTATGGTGAGATCGTTTACAACGAAAGCTTTTGGACCGGAAAAAAGACGTTGACGATAAACGGAGTTGACGCCCAACCGGTTTCGAAAAAAGAGTTTACGGCGGAAGGAAAAAAAGTCGTTATAATAGGAAGCATCCTCATGGGTGCAAAATTGCAGATCGACAATGATATTATTGAAGTTACTCCAAAACCGAAGTGGTATGAAATTGTTTTGGCTGTTCTTCCGCTTATCTTTTTGTTAACCTGGGGCAATAGTGTAGCTCTTTGTTCTATTTTCCCGGTTGTTGGCGGTGCAATCGGAGGTGCTTTAGGCGGCATTAGTTTAATAACCTCGCTGTTGTTTATGAAGAACGCAAAATCGTTACTAACCAAGCTGCTAATCGGAATAGGTACATTTGTGGTAACTGTGTTAATTGCATTTGTTTTGGCACTTTTGATGATTACGCTTATCGCATGATGTCTAAACCGGTAGTTTGTATCAAAATTACAGTTATTAGTCAACAAAAAAGGAACTTTTGTCTACCAAAAGTTCTCTTTTTGTTTATCCAAGCCGCAGGCTTGGCATACGAATTGTGACGTATATCATCACGCTTTAGCGTGTATTTTCTGCGACTTGATGATATACAACGGCAAACCTTTATTTTCATCTTTTTCCATATAAAAATGGGGCGTAGGTTATGTAAATCTATTGACAAAACAACAAAAATATATTATAATCTATAATGTATATTCATATGCTGGGATATTGTTGTC
>JAZOUQ010000142.1:0-5941 GCA_045658185.1 Eubacteriales bacterium | reverse complement strand
TCTCGTAAAGGCGGGACTTGTTCCCTCCAAATCCGAGGCAAGACGTGCTATTGAGCAGGGCGGCGTTTCGGTGGACAACGAAAAGATAACCGACTTCAAGACCACCTTTACCAAAGCAGACCTGGCTGACGGCAAGGTCTTCAAACGCGGTAAGAAGAATTTCAGAAAAGTTATTGCAAAATAAAAGCGAGAGCCGAGTCAATTTGACTCGGCTCTTTTTTTATAAATTGGGATTTATCGGGGACGCGATTTCGCTACATTTTTGAAAAAAGGTAGCACCAAAAACTTTACTGACAAAAAGGGTTTAATTGCAAGACATAGTCTGTGCTGTCATTTATAGAATTGCTCCCGCTAATTTTTGGGGGCCACTACCCCAAAAATTCCACTATGTTAGAATTGCGTAAAAACGGGCGTTCACAGAACGCTCCTACGACAAACAAACATCAAACACCGTAGGGGAGGGGTTGCCCCTACCGTGAATAAAAGAAACAATTCCGAAATATGGTGGGATTCAAAACTCCCCGATAAATCAAAATTTATAACATAGCAAAGGAGCTGGGTCAACGTTGTTGACTCAGCCCCTTTTTATTCAATAAAATCAACCCAATATATCATTGAGAACGTCTTCAACCGTTTCGACCTTCGGCTCTTCCTTGACTTCAACCTTCTCGGCTGAATCAAAGCCTGCGGCGATAATGGTCACTCTCATTTCGTCCTCAAGCTTTTCGTCAAACGCAACACCGAAGATAACGCTTGCGTCCGCATTACACTCGCCGGAGATCATAGTAGCCGCGGTGTCAATATCCTCAAGTCCAACGTCGGGAGATGCCATAACGCTGATAATAACACCGTTTGCACCCTTAATAGAGGTTTCAAGCAAGGGACTGGAGATCGCCATAGCTGCGGCATTCTGTGCCTTGTCCTTACCCTTGGCACTTCCGATACCCATATAAGCCATACCGGAATTTGCGATAACGGAGTTTACGTCAGCAAAGTCAATGTTGATAAATCCGGGGATATTGATAAGATCGGAAATACTCTGTACACCTCTGCGGAGAACGTCATCCGCTGTGGAGAACGCATTCGCAAGAGTAATTCTGGTGTCGCCCACCAGCTTAAGTCTTTCGTTGGGGATAACCACCAAGGAGTCAACGTACTGGCTGACATCCTCGATACCCGCCTTAGCCTGGTCCATACGCCTTTTGCCCTCAAAGGAAAAGGGAGTGGTAACCACACCTACGGTAAGTATATCCATATCGTTTGCCGCCTTAGCGACTATGGGCAACGCACCCGTACCCGTTCCGCCGCCCATACCTGCGGTGACGAAAACCATATCCGCACCGCGGATAAGCTGTCTTATTTCGTTAACAGCCTCCTCTGCCGCTCTTGCTCCGATCTCGGGATTAGAGCCTGCACCAAAGCCGTTGGTTATCTTCTCGCCGATAACCAGCTTGGTTTCTGCCAAGGATTTCTCCAACGACTGCTTGTCCGTGTTGATAGCGATAAAGTCAACGCCCTTAACACCGGAAGCTATCATACGGTTAACGGCATTAACTCCGCCGCCGCCAACGCCCAATACTTTTATTTTTACTGCTACGTCGCTCATAATTCACCTCGTGAATCAGAACCAGTCGCCAAGACCGAGATCGTCAGCCTTTTCCTCGGGCTGTTCTGCCTTGCCCTGCTCAGCAACTTTTGCGTCTGCACCCGTTACCACATTCGCATCGTCGTTCTTGGTGAAGCCTGTCGCAATAATGGTTATTCTCATCTCGTCCTCAAGCTCCTGATCAAAGCCCACACCGAAGATAACGCTTGCATCTGCGGAGCATTCGTCGGTGATCATGGAACAAGCCAGATCAACGTCCTCAAGTCCGATGTCGGGAGATGCGGAAATACTGATAATAACACCTGTTGCACCCTTGATAGTCGTTTCAAGGAGAGGGCTGGAGATAGCCATCTTAGCAGCGGTTTCTGCCTTATCCTTACCCGTAGCACTACCAACACCCATATGAGCAAGACCGGACTGTGCCATAACAGAGGTTACGTCAGCAAAGTCAAGGTTGATAAATCCGGGAACGTTTATAAGCTCGGAAACAGCCTGAACGCCCTTACGGAGAACGTCGTCTGCCTCGGAGAACGCGTTAAGAAGAGTGATTCTGGTGTCGCTTACCAGCTTAAGTCTTTCGTTGGGGATAACGATAAGGGAGTCAACGTACTGACTGAACTCAGCGATACCCGCCTCAGCATGCTCCATACGACGCTTACCCTCAAAAGCGAAGGGCTTGGTAACGATACCAATGGTAAGAATATCCATTTCGTGAGCGATACGAGCCACAACGGGAGCAGCACCCGTACCCGTTCCGCCGCCCATACCTGCGGTAATAAATACCATCTCCGCACCTGCAAGGATAGCCTTGATGTCATCAATTGATTCTTCTGCGGCTCTTGCACCGATGCTGGGGTTAGCTCCTGCTCCGAATCCCTTGGTTATTTTCTCTCCTATAACCAACTGTGTGGGAGCGAGAGAATGATCGAGAGCCTGACGGTCTGTGTTGATAGTCACAAACTGCACTCCCTGTACGTTAGATGCGATCATACGGTTAACGGCGTTGTTTCCTCCTCCGCCTACACCTATGACCTTAATACATACCTTGCTCTCACAAGCTGCATCGTGTTCAAAAGTCATTTCAAAATCCTCCAAATATAATCTTAATTTTGCAAAAATATATATGTATATATAATAATATATTTTAATATATTTTGCAATATTTTTTCAGTAAAGTTCAAGATTATTTTACAATTTGTTTTTCTCACAAAAAGAATATCAGCTTTATCGACAAAAAAGGCTGAGGCATCACTGCCTCAGCTTTAAAAAATTCAATTAAACTCTCTTTGCGAGAACGTTCTTCTCGTAGTCGCAAACGTCAGCAAACCACTCGTCGCCCGTCTTTACGCCGCAACGGTCGCAGTATTCTTCCCATACTGCACCCCAAGGATAGGACTTAAGCTCCTCCTGCTTCAAGAACAGCTCGGTAAGTCTGCCCTCGTTCTGCATAGCGGTGAACTCTGCGTGAGGTGTGAGCATTGCGATAAGCATAGCCTTACGGAAGTTGCGAAGACCGATAGCCCAAGCCGCGATTCTGTTGATACTTGCGTCAAAGTAGTCAAGAGCGATAGCAATATCGTCGATACGTCCGCTTGCAACGATCTCCTTAGCGATCTCCTTGGTTTCGTCGTCAAGTCTGACAACGTGGTCGGAGTCCCAACGAACGGCTCTGGTTACGTGGAGAGCTATCTTGGGAGCAAACAGAAGCATAGAAGATATCTTATCGGAAACCACCTCGGTGGGGTGATAGTGACCGTTATCCATAAGCGGAACGATGCCGCGGCTGAGAACGTAGCCAAGACCGAACTCTGCCGACCCTACGGTGTAGGACTCAAGTCCGATACCGAACACCTTGGACTCGAGGGTAACGAATACCTTGCTCTTGTCGTATCCGATGCCGAGTATCTCGTCAAGGGACTTGATAAATCTTGCTCTGGGGCCCATTCTGTCAGCGGGAATATCCTTAAATCCGTCGGGAATCCAGATATTCATAACGCAGGGAATGCCCGTTTCGTTTGCGAAGTATTCGGCAATACGAATGCAAGCCTGTCCGTGGCGTACCCAGAATGCTCTTATCTCCTCGTCAGCGGACGAAAGGGTAAGACCGTTTGCCTTGGGGTGAGAGAAGAAGGTGGGGTTGAAGTCGATACCCATTCCTCTTGCCTTTGCGAATTCTACCCATTTAGCGAAGTGCTTAGGCTGGAGCTGATCTCTGTCAGCGTACTCGCCCTTCCCGAAAATTGCGTAGCAAGCGTGAAGATTGAGCTTGTGATCGCCTCCGTCAAGAGAAAGGACCTTGTCGATGTCAGCCATAAGCTCATCGGGACTTCTTGCACGTCCGGGGTAGTTACCCGTTGTCTGAATACCGCCGCTAAGCTCTCCGTCAAAGTCAAAGCCCTTAACGTCGTCGCCTTGCCAACAGTGCATAGACACGTTTACCTTCTTAAGATCCTCGATAACCTTCTCGGTATCAATACCGAGCTCTGCGTATTTTTCTTTTGCAAGCTTGTATGCCTTGTTCATTTTTATGTACCTTCCTTTCAAAATTATACTTTCTTTACGTCAAAGGAATTGAATACCACTTCCCTTGCCTCGCTTATAGACGCAAACTCCTTGGTGGAGAGCATCTGTGCCATAAGGTTACCGATAGCCGTCGCCTCGGTAGGACCTGCATATACGGGAATATCAAGACGTGCCGCCGTCAGCTCGCTGAGGTAAGTATCCTTACTTCCGCCGCCGATTATGTGAAGTGCGTCAAGCTGTTTGCCGCTTATCGCCTTGAGGTCTGCCACCGTCTTTGCGTAGTAATCCGCAAGGCTGTGGTATACACAGCAGACCAAGTGGTCCAGAGGCATATCGGGAGCGTCACACGCTTCCTTTATTGCACCCATCATACTCTTGGGAGCGAGGAAACGGCTGTCGTTTACGTTGATGCGGTACTTGGTATCGCCAACCGCCACAGCCATCTCGCAGAGGTCGTTGAAGGAATACTTTCCGTCAAGCTCCTTCTTGATAGACTGGATTATCCACAGACCCATAATGTTGGTAAGGTATCTGAAGCGATGTTCAACTCCGCCCTCGTGAGTAAAATTCTTCTCCATAGAAGCCGCAGTCGCGTTAGGGGTCATAAGCTCAACGCCCATAAGCGACCAAGTTCCCGAGCTTAAGTATATTGCGTTATCTGAGTTTGTAGGCACAGCCAGAACTGCCGAGCCCGTATCGTGGGACGCGGGGTGGATGACTGTCAGGTCGTAGCCAACCTTCGCCTGAGTTTGTGCCGAAAGATTTCCGAGGACCTCGCAGGGCTGTGACAGCTTTCCGAACAGCTTCTTGGGGTATCCCAGCTTTTCGATAAGCTCCATATCCCATTCGCCTGTTTCAAGATTTACGAGAGCTCCCGTGGTTGCGTTGGTGTACTCCTGATGAGCCACACCCGTAAGCACAAATCCAAGGTAGTCGGGTATCATCAAAAGCTTGTCAGCCGCCGCCAGCTGCTCGGGACGGTGCATCTTGTCAGCCATAAGCTGGAACACCGTGTTGTAGTCAAGTCGCTGAATACCCGTACGGGCATAAAGCTCCTCCTTGGGAACTATCTTGTCCACCTCGGTCATAGCGAGTGCGTTTCTTGCGTCACGGTAGCCGATAGCGTCACCGATGACCTGTCCGTCACGGTCGAGAAGAACGTAGTCAACGCCCCAGGTGTCGATGCCCATATAAGAAGGTATCTTGCCGATCTCGGCACAACGCTTCATTCCCGCGAGAACGCTCTCCGCCAAGGATTCGTGATCCCAGCAAAGGTGACCGTTCTTCTCGGTCATTCCGTTGGGGAAACGGTATACCTCCTCGAGCTGGATCTTACCGTTCTCTATCCAACCGAGAATGTGTCTTCCGCTGGAAGCACCGATATCCACCGCCAAATAATAAGTAGGCATAGGTTTTACCTCCAAAATAAAATTTTAAGGCTGTATCACAAAAATATCGATAGTTTGATAAATTTCACGTGTCATTCTGAGCATAGCACCACCGAGATCCCGCCTTCGGCGATTTTGCTAACGCAAAATTTCGACTGCGGACTTCGTCCTCCGCTCAGGATGACACGGTGGTGCGAAGTCGAACCCGTAGGGCGAGGCTTTTGCCTCGGAATCTCGTGAAATTCATCTGTACCATGTAACAGAGCCAATTTTCTACTATATCTATTGTAACATATACGCCCCCGTATATTAAGGTTGATTTTTTACCAAAAAAGTGTCTTTTTTTAATCTCCCCTCTTGAAACGAGAGCAAATTTGTGTTATAATTTTGATATAGATACGAAAGGGGGGACGCGAATGAGAGA
>JAZOUQ010000141.1:0-8738 GCA_045658185.1 Eubacteriales bacterium | reverse complement strand
CAAAATCTCCCATAACGGCGATACCGCCCGTGTGTCCTGTGTGATCCGATCCGTCGGAATTTTTCATTTCAACAAAATAATAGTTATCACTGTCCTTTGGCATCACGTAAATTCTTGAAGCACCATTTTCTTTCATATATCCGCAACCGAGCCTGAAATCCTCACCCTCAACCAAGCAGTACCCTTGAGGAATATATCCGCTTAAAATATCTGGGATGGGGGATTCAATATCTGCATTTTTATAAAAAGAGAAAAACATTATTCGTTCGCCGAGAGAAAATACAGTCAGCACCAAGAGTACGACGAGCAAAAGTGATATAAATATTCTTACCGTCCATTTTCCAAAAGATTTCATAAAATGAGTATTCCTTTATTTTTTGTTTTTTCTCAACAAGGTCAGCAGGTCGTATACGTTCTTGACAGCAACGGTTTTAATTCCCGATATTTTTTCTGCTGCTTTTTGATTGTGATAGGGTACGATAGCGGTTGTAAAACCAAGTCTTGCCGCCTCTTTGACACGAAGCTCAACGTTAGCTATACCTCTGCATTCACCCGCCAGTCCCAACTCACCTATTGCAATGATCTGGTCGGGGATCACCGTATCCGTAAGTGAGGACATAAGCGCTAGAGCAATACCTAAGTCGGACGCGGGTTCGTTTATCTGAAGTCCGCCTATAACGTTAAGGTAGACGTCGTTGTTAGAAAATCTAAGTCCTAATCTTTTTTCGAGAACAGCAAGTATAAGATACGTTCTGTTGTAGTCGATTCCGTTTGAGGTCCTGCGTGGAGCGGGGAAGGAAGTGGGGGTAACTAACGCCTGAACCTCTGCTACTATCGGGCGAGTACCCTCCATAGTGCATATAGCACAGTTTCCGGAGGTGTCTGTGGGTCTGTCAGCAAGTAACATTTCGGAGGGATTTGAAACCTCGGAAAGACCTTTGTCTGTCATTTCGAAAACACCGATTTCATTGGTAGATCCATATCTGTTTTTATTTGCACGTATTATTCTGTACGTTTGCTTTTTATCGCCCTCAAAATTAAGCACTGCATCTACCATGTGTTCAAGGACTTTAGGTCCGGCAATGCTTCCTTCTTTGTTGATGTGGCCTACGAGTATAACTGAAATTCCCTCGCTCTTTGCTTTGGCAATAAATGCCATAGCGACCTCCTTGACGTTGGTTATGCTGCCTGGAGTGGAGTTTATTCTGTCAGAATACATAGTTTGAACGGAGTCTGCAATTATAACGTCGGGCTTTATTTTTTTTGCCTCTTCAAGTATGTTTTCAAGATTGGTTTCCGTCAGTATATACAGATTGTTTCCATTGACGGACAATCTTTCTGCTCTGAGCTTGAGTTGTCCTGCAGATTCCTCTCCGGAAACGTAGAGAACGGATTTGCTGTCACCCAGACTGTCGCATATCTGTAAAAGCAACGTAGATTTACCTACGCCAGGTTCGCCTGAAAGAAGAACGACTGAACCTTTAACGAGGCCGCCTCCAAGAACTCTGTCAAGTTCACCAAGTCCCGTTGTGGAGCGGATATATTCCGGCTTTGATAGATCGGAAAAATGAGATGCTTTATTGTTTCCTGAATTTATAACAGACGTACGCTTAGGGGCTGTTGATGCAGATCCGACAGATTTCTCTACAACATCCTCAACAAAAGTGTTCCAAGAACCGCATTTGGGACATTTTCCAAGCCATTTAGGACTTTCATAGCCACAGTCGGAGCATATGTAAACAGTTTTTAATCCTTTCATTTCTTACCTTCCGTAAAATATCTTTTCTACATTATACTACATTTTTCTTCTAAAATCAAGTATCTAAACTTTGAAAATAATCACATATTGCGACAAACAAAACAAAGCACAATTTACTTCTGTATGACGGAGAATTTAAATTTGAGCAGTCCTCGCTGTTTGAAAGAAAACCACACTCTACTAAAACAGCAGGGTGATGGATACACTCAAGAAGGAAAATACCTGACTCTGACGGCTTTATTCTTCGGTTATTATCGAGTTGAATGTTGTTGGCGACTAACGTTTGTATTTTCTGTGCAAGAATAGCGGAGTTTGGTGAATTTGTGGAATAGTAAACCTGCAGTCCCTTGTATTTTTCTTGAGGGAAGGAGTTCATATGTATGCTTATGAATATTGCATTATCGTATTCTTCGGTTATTTTAAGCCGTTGTGCCATATCCTGAGATTTTTTGTGTCCTTGGTAATCTGAATTTTTGTCGTAAAGAAGAATGTCCTCCGAGCGTGTCAGACGGGTAGGGATTCCTTCGGCACGCAAGAGTGCATTCAATTCAAGAGCGATAGACAGATTAATATCCTTTTCGACGGTGCCGTCTATACCTATCGCTCCACCATCCTCGCCTCCGTGTCCTGCATCTATGATGACAGTAGGGCAATTTTCATATTTCGATTTTTGAGAAGTTTCGGGATCGGGTGGGGAAATACGTTTTTCCCCATTTTTGCCTATAAGTATTAGGGTCAACATACTTACGCAGAATATGAGGCATATACATAAAAAAAATATCGCTTCTGGTATAAAGAAAAGTGCTTTTTTGGACATATACTTCTCCTTAAAAATGAACTTTTGGAAAAACAAAAAACTTGACAAAACCTTAGCAAAATGATATACTATATTTTGAGAAAGTGTGACTTTATATAACTATATAATATGATTGTCGGAGATTGGATAATGAAAAAAATGCTTGTAATAGATGGTAACAGTATACTGAACAGAGCGTATTACGGTATACGTCCGCTCACAAACAAAAACGGACTTTATACTCACGCTGTTTACGGTATGGTTAACATAATATCGAAGCACATCGATGTGCTTAAGCCTGACTATTGCGTTGTTGCATTTGATTTGAAATCACCTACCTTCAGGCATAAAATGTATGACGGATATAAAGCAAACCGCAAGGGAATGCCTGAGGAGCTCGCCGTGCAGCTTCCGTATGCCAAAAAGTGTATGGAGCATCTCGGATTTAAGGTTGTGACCTGTGAGGGGTATGAGGCTGACGATATACTCGGAACACTGTCAGATATAGCATCTGCTGAAAACGTACACGCGTATGTGCTTACAGGTGACCGTGACTCGCTACAGCTTATTAATGATAACGTTTCCGTTATGCTTGTTAAAACAAAGGAAACGATAGAATACGATAGAAATTTATTTTTTGACACCTATGGCATATATCCTGACGTCTTTGTTGACGTGAAGGCTCTTATGGGTGATTCTTCCGATAATATCCCCGGGGTTGCAGGAATAGGGGAGAAGACGGCGTTTAAGCTGATAACTGATTTTGGAAATATGGATGCACTCTATGATGGATATGCCGAGTCTTCGCTTACTGCAGGGGTAAAACAAAAGCTTGAGAACGGCAGAGAAATGGCGTATCTTTCCCGTACGCTTGCACTTATAGACAAAAATGTCCCCATAGATAGAAGTCTCGACGCATATGTATATGAGGGGATACACAAACAAGAGCTTTACGATTTGTTTGCGGAATTGGAGCTTTTTTCTCTGATAAAAAGATTTGGACTTGAAAATATGAATGAGTCAACGTCAGAGCAGAAAAAAGCACAAAAAACAGACGAATCCTTTGAAATACTGAAAGTAGAAGGCATTGAAGCACAGAAGATGTTTAGCGAAAACAGAGTGTCTGTATATTTAGGAGATGACGCTGTATCGCTTTGCAACGGAGAAAAATGGGCAGAGATCTCATTTGACCTTGCATGTGATATACTACCTTCTTCGGAAATAATATGCCACGATTATAAGGCGTTGTATAAGCATTTCAAGAAGATGGGAGTTGAGGTTGGAAACTGCGTGTTTGACACTATGCTTGCATCTTATGTCCTCAATTCAAACCGAGGTAAATATGGATTTGACGAGGTGCTTTCTTCATATCTCGGGTCAGTCGATAAGCAACCTTGCTCCGCTTATGCTGTATACAAGCTTTACCTTGAACTCGAATCTGAAATAAAAGATCAAAATTGTCAGACATTGCTTTACGATATTGAGATACCGTTGGCAAGAGTTCTTGGAGATATGGAGCTTGTCGGTTTTAAAATTGACAAAGAAGGTATAGCCGAATACGGCGAGGAACTGTCGCAAACGGCAGAAGCCTTGAAATCGCGTATACAAAGTATCGCCGGAGAAGAATTTAATATAAATTCCCCCAAACAGCTTCGTGAGGTTTTGTTTGAAAAAATGGGACTTCCCAAGCCGAAGAAAACAAAGATAGGCTATTCTACCGATGCCGAAACTTTACAGAAACTTGCTCCTAAATACGGTATAGTTGAGGATATTCTTGATTACAGACAGGTTACCAAATTACGCTCTACCTATGCGGAGGGGCTGGTTAAGGCGGCTGATGATAACGGAAAGATACACACGGTATTTAATCAAACCGGTACGGCCACCGGCAGACTGTCCTCGGCAGAGCCTAATTTGCAGAATATTCCCGTAAGAACAGAACTTGGCAGAAGATTCAGAAAATATTTCATTCCAACAAGTGACGACTATGTTCTTATAGATGCTGACTATTCTCAAATAGAGTTGAGATTACTTGCTCATATTTCAGGAGATGAAAATATGACTGAGGCTTTCCTTAGCGGTAATGATATTCATACTATGACGGCGTCAGCTGTTTTTGGAGTTTCTCCGAGTGCGGTAACGCCTGAACTTCGAAAAAGGGCAAAAGCTGTGAATTTCGGTATCGTGTACGGTATAGGTGAGTATTCTTTATCCGAGGATCTTGGAATTACGAGAAAAGAAGCAAAGATGTATATTGAAAGTTATCTTTCAGGTTTTCCAAAGGTTTCCGAATATCTTGACAGTATTAAGGAAAAAGCAAGAGAGAACGGCTATGTCGTGACAGAGTTTGGAAGGAAGAGATATATTCCGGAGCTTACTGCAAGTAATAAGAATGTGCAGCATTTTGGAGAGAGAGTTGCGATGAACAGCCCTATACAGGGAACGGCGGCAGATATTATCAAAATTGCTATGATCAAGGTGGATGAGGAGCTTAAGCGTTCCGGACTTGATGCAAGACTTGTTCTTCAGGTACACGACGAACTGCTTGTAGAGGCAAAAAAGGAACAGGCACAACAGGTTTTGAATATTTTGGTGAAATTCATGGAAAATGCTGTAAAATTCTCTGTGCCGTTGGATGTTGAAGCTAATATAGGTTATACTTGGCACGATGCAAAATGAAAATTTTTTGTTAATTTGCAGAAAAAAGCGTGTAAAGATATAGACTTTTTTAGTTTATTATAGTATAATATACGAGATTATACCGAAAGATATAGCTTTTCGTGTACAGCACTTGCTAAGGAGATAAAGTTTATGAAAATTTGCACCATAGTTGAATTGCTCGATGCAAAGGTTCTTTGCGGAGAGGATAAGCTCGACGGCACTGTAAATTCCGCATGCGGTTGCGATATGATGAGCGATGTTCTGGCTTTTGTAAAAGAACAAGCGGTTCTTATTACAGGTCTTTGCAACCCTCAGGTGGTGAGAACAGCTATTATGATGGACATGAAATGTATCGTTTTTGTGAGAGGAAAAATGCCTCCCGATGATGTGCTTGAATTGGCGAATGATGCAGGAATAGTTGTTTTGGCCTCGAACGAGAGAATGTATACGGCTTGTGGAAAGCTTTACGTTAACGGTCTTACCGGCGGTGAGGTTATCAATGGCTGAGTGTGTAACTTTTCATTTTGATATTGACGGAGATAATTTCACGTCGGCAGGAGAAGCATCTGTAAGAATAAAAAAACATTTGCGAGAGATGGGATTTGCTCCCGAAACTATAAGACGGGTTTCAGTTGCGATGTACGAGGGCGAGATAAATATGGTTATACACGCTAACGGAGGATACGCTGAGGTAGATGTATTTGCTGACCATATAGAGATCAGACTCGTTGACAACGGACCCGGAATACCCGATATAAAGCTTGCTATGCAAGAAGGATATTCTACAGCTCCCGATAATATTCGCTCACTTGGTTTTGGTGCGGGTATGGGATTGCCTAATATGAAGAAATACACCGACGATATGAGAATCGAATCAGAGGTAGGAAAGGGAACGACCGTATATATGACGGTCAATGTCTGACCGCCTCGGAAAAGAGGTAAATAATGTCGAGCTACAAGCATTCTGTAACGTTAGATATTTCTAAATGTAAGGGATGTACTAACTGTATAAAGAGATGTCCTACAGAGGCGATACGTGTCCGTGACGGTCATGCTATCATAAAAGAGGACAAATGTATAGACTGCGGCGAATGTATAAGAGTTTGTCCGTATCAGGCAAAAAAAGCAACCTTTGACAAATTTGAGGATTTTGAAGGTTATAAGTTTAAAATTGCACTTCCTGCTCCTGCTCTTTACGGGCAGTTTGAGGAATTTGATGATGTGGATTATATTTTGACGGCGTTGCTTGAGTGTGGCTTTGATGCTGTGTTTGAGGTGTCAAAGGCGGCAGAGCTTGTGACCGAATATACCAGAAGGTATATGAAGGAGCATAGTGATAATCTTCCTATAATCAGCTCGGCGTGTCCCGCTATCGTAAGATTAATAGCCTTGAGATTTCCATATCTTGTAGACAATCTTCTTCCTCTTATGCCTCCAATAGAGGTAGCAGCAAGGATAGCAAGAGAAGAGGCGATAAAAACGCATCCTGAGCTTAAGGACGAGGATATATGTGTTTTGTTTATTTCTCCCTGTCCTGCTAAGATAAGTTACGTCAAAAATCCTTTGGGATTGGATAAAAGTGCTGTGAACGGTGCTCTTGCAATAAATGATTTTTATTTCAAGATACGTTCAAAGCGAAAGGAAATTAAGGAACCGTTGCCTTTGTTTGGTACAGGAATAATAGGACTTAACTGGGCTGGAACGGGTGGCGAGGCAACATCCTTGTTGTCCGAGAGGTATCTTGCCGCTGATGGCATTGAAAACTGTATTAAAGTGCTTGATGAGATTGAAAACGGAACGATACATAACCTTGAATTTGTAGAGCTTAATGCTTGTAACGGAGGATGTGTCGGAGGAACTCTGAACGTTGAAAATCCTTATATAGCAAAGGCGAGAATACGTTCACTGAGAAAGTATTTGCCTATTTCAAGAAATCACCCCGTGGAGAATGAGGGTGTTCCTTCAGGCGTTTTCCTTCACGATTTTGAAAATATACTCGGCAGTGTCAGTGTTTCTGCGTTAGCTGAAGATAGAACTGAAGCAATTGCGAAGATGACTGAGGTGGAAACCATCTATAAGATGCTCCCTCATCTTGACTGTGGCTCTTGCGGAGCTCCAAACTGTCACGCATTGGCGGAAGATATTGTCAGATGCGAGGCGAACGAGGCGGATTGTCTAATAAAACTTCGTGATAAAACCGTAAATGACAAAAAGTAATTTTCGGAGGTTTGTAATGACAGTAAGCGAGATGGCAAAAAGATTAGAGCTTAATAGTTTTTGCGTACCTGACGGTGACCGAGCTGTCACGGGCGGATATGCTGGAGATCTGTTGAGTTGGGTCATGGGAAGAGCAAACGCAGGAGATGCGTGGATAACGATTATGTCAAACGTGAACATAGTGGCCGTAGCGACGCTTGCCGATCCAAGCTGTATAGTTCTTTCCGAAGGTGTTGAACCGGACGCCGATACACTTGCTAAGGCACAAACTATGGGGATTAACGTGCTTGGAAGTAAGAAGGATACCTTTTTACTTTGTGCAGATATAGCTTCTTTGATATGACACCATATTATTATGATCTCCACATTCATTCTTGTCTTTCGCCTTGTGCGGATGATGATATGACGCCAAATAATATTGCAGGTATGGCTGCTTTAAAAGGTTTGCAGATAGTGGCGTTGACCGATCATAATTCTTGCAAAAATTGTCCTGCTTTTTTTGAGGCGTGTAAAAGACAAGGAATAATCCCCGTTGCGGGCATGGAACTATCCACTGCGGAGGATATTCACCTTGTGTGTTTGTTTGAGCATCTTGAAGATGCTATGGAATTTGACAAGGCTGTACACGAGCATCTCCTTAAAATACAAAATAAGCCTTTGATATTCGGAGAACAGTTGATACTTGATGGTGAAGACGAAATAATCGGTACGGAAGAGCTGTTGCTTATTTCAGCTACTGATCTTTGGATGTCAGATGCAATAAAGTTAGCAAAAAGCTATGGTGCACACGTTCACCCAGCTCATATAGACAGAGAATCCAACGGAATTATCTCTGTGCTTGGAGATATACCTGAAGAGTATGGGTTTGAATGTGTCGAATACAACGGAATTGATAGGATAGAGGAACTAAAATCAAATTACACCGTTGCAAAAAAAGCCAAGCATATAGTTTCATCTGATGCTCACCACCTGTGGGACATCAATGAGGCGGACAATTTTATAGAGCTTGATGACGAGCCGTATAGCTCGGCACTCGTTCGAAAAAGACTGTTTGAATATCTGGACAGTCTTGGTTAATTTACGAATTTATTTAATAAAAATAAATTAAACTAAAACGGAGGAGTTTTTCGTTATGAAAAAGAATTTGACCACAGTAATGTTCCGTGGAACAAAGGCTCAAGAAGAGCAGCTTATTGCTGTTATTGAGAAGTATCGCGGAACGAAGGGCGCATTGATGCCTGTACTGCAGGAGGCTCAGGAAATCTACGGATACTTGCCTATTGAAGTGCAGAAGATCATTGCTGT
>JAZOUQ010000140.1:0-3189 GCA_045658185.1 Eubacteriales bacterium | reverse complement strand
GTTCCGTCCTCGGGAGCACAAACGTCGTTCTCCATCTTCATAGCCTCAAGAACTACGAGAACGTCGCCCTTCTTAACAGCCTGACCGGGCTTTACGTTAACCTTAATGATGTTACCGGGCATAGGAGCCTTAACGGTAACGGAGCCTGCCGCACCGCCTGCGGGAGCTGCTGCGGGAGCGGGTGCCGCTGCGGGAGCGGGAGCTGCTGCAGGAGCAGGAGCTGCTGCGGGAGCGGGAGCTGCTACGGGAGCGGGAGCTGCTACGGGAGCTGCTACGGGAGCTGCTACACCGTTGGTTTCTTCTACTACGACGGAATATGTTACGCCGTTTACTGTAACGTTATAAGTTTTCATAATTATTATACCTTTAACCTTTCATCGGAAGTTTTATTTGGAATTCCAAGGCTTTCCGCCTCTTACTCTTGTGAAGGAAACTACTCTGAAGCCGCCCGTGTATTCCTCACCCGACTCTGCCATATAAGCGGCGAGAGCGGCGGTAATAACGGCGATAAGTGCTCCGTCGTCCTGAGCGGTAGCCACAGGTGCGGGTGCGGGAGCTGCTTTCTTTTCAACCTTTTCAACGGGCTTTTCCTTAACGGGCTTTACCTTTTGGGGCTTAGGCTCTTTGGGTGACTTTCCCGCAAACACAAGCTTGAACACGGAAAGTATTGCCCAGAGCAGACCCAGAACGGCAAATACCATACCCATACCGAGAACTATCGTCTGCCACATCATCGTAAGCGTTTCCGCGTTGGTGGTGAACAGTGCCGCAGCACTCGGTCTTAATACGTTAAACAACATCTTTTACCCTCCGATCAAAGAGGCATATTTGCGTGACGGCGGGAAGGCTTGCCGTCAGCCTTTGTTGCGAGCATCATAAGTGCCGCACAGATTCTCTGACGAAGCTCGGTCGCTTCAACGATGTCGTCGATCTCGCCTCTGTCAGCCGCGTCAGCCGCGGACGCACACTTCTCTTTCCACTCAGCCTCAAGCTCAGCACGGCTCTTATCCTGACCTACCTTGTCGTTCCATACGAACGCAACGGACGCCTCGGGAGAGAGTACGCTGATAGCGGCACCAGGAAGTGCGTAAACCATATCAGCACCCTCGGACTTAGAGCCAAGGAGAGTGAATGCCGCACCGTAAGCCTTGCCGATAACCGCAGTTACCTTTGCGTTGTCAGCAGAGGTGTATGCGTAAGCCAGCTTTGCGAGTTCAGCCGCGTAAGCGTTTTCCTCTACGTCTGCACTTACCTCAAGACCGCAGCTGTTAACCAGAGTAACAACGGGAAGTCCGAATGCGTCGCAGAAGGATACCAGCTTTGCGATAGCTCTTGCACTCTTGATGTCAAGAACTCCGCCATTCTTAGGCTCGGAAGCAACCACACCCGATACCACACCGCCAAAGCTTGCAAAGCCAAGGTATGCGTTCTCGGTGTAATTTGCGTAAAGTCTTATGAAGCTGCCTGCGTCAGCAACTGCCGCAACAAGCTCCTCTGCGGTGTACTTATCCGCATTGAATACGCTCTGTCTGTTGAGAACGTCTGCCGTTTCAACAAGACACGCGTCTGCGTTGTTCTGAGGAAGGAGAGTAACAAGCTCTCTCGCGTATGCGTAAGCCGCCGCACCGTTGTCAGCAACGTAAGCGGAAATACCGCTTGCCGCCGCGAAGTCAGCCGTTCCCGTTTCCTTTCCAACGATAAAGGGAGCGTTAACGTAGAGCTTTGAGTTGTCCTTTACGGTAACTACCATATCGAACATAGCCGCAACGACCGCACTCATTCCTCCGCAGATACCGTCAACGACTGCTATCTGGGGGATAACTCCCGACGCGTCGGAAACAGCCTTCATAACCTTGCCGTATGCGGCAAGAGCGGATGCTCCGTCATAAACCACTGCTCCGGCACTGTCGAATACTCCGATAACGGGAGCTCCGTTCTTAACTGCCAGAGAGTACATATCAACTATTTTCTTGGAGTGTCTTTCTCCAAATACGCCTTTGGTTCTTCCGCTGTCCTGCACGAATGCAAACGCAAGCTTTCCATTTACAGAACCGTAGCCGCAAACAACTCCCTCAAAATCCTTTTGAGAGTCGGGACGTTTGGTGTATGCGCCAAGCTCGACAAATGTTCCCGAGTCGAAAATAGACTCGATTTTTGCCATAGACGAGCCGTACACTTTTTCGTCAATCTGTGCCATAAATATGCCTCCGTAAGATATATTTTTTTGAATGGTTTCAAGGCATATTTTAAAAATACACCTTTTACCCCAATTTTAATCCATTGTACCACATTTTGACTTTTTTTTCAATAGATTACAGACATTAACGATTGTTAATTTTTTGTTAATATCAAATGTTAGTATACCCCCAAAGAAGTTATCATATGATTTATAGACAAATGTTTGTGCGTTTTCGGACGAACACACATCACTCCTACGGCTTCTATCATTGTTCGCATTTTCTTCGTGAGCCTCCTTTGTGTAAAGGGAGGTGGCACGGCGTGAGCCGTGACGGAGGGATTGTAATAGATTGATTTACGGAAAGAACAATCCCTCACCTGCTCCGCAGGAGCTCCCTTTACACAAGGGAGCCTATTATAAAGAGCAAACATAACTTCGAATGACAGCACGGACTACGCCTTAAAGTTAAGCCATTTTAGTCAGTAAAGTTTTTGGTGCTACCTTTTTTCAAAAAGGTAGCGAAATCGCGTCCCCCGCGTCCCCGTGTCAATGTAACTTCTAAACAGGAGGATCATATAATGAACAAAACAAGAAAAAAGCGAGTATCTGCGGAGAGCGTTAGCATGGCGGAGGCGGTGGTATACGGTGTGATATGGGGCTTGGTAACCGCCATTTCGTGCTGTATTGTCGCCGCACTCGTATGCTTCTTCTCTGACGACCCTGACCGACTGACCGCCCCCCTTGCCACCGCGTCCTGTATTCTCGCCCATTTCGTTGCGGGATTTATATCCGCAAAAAAGAAAAAGACCGCACTACCCACAGGTGTTGCCTCGGGCGGCTGTCTTGCCTTGATATTCCTTATAACCTCGCTGTGCTTTGGCAAGTCCTATTCTTACGGTATGGGAATGGCGGTCACGGCTCTTTTGAGAATTTCAATGGTAGCCGTTTCCGTCTTTGCGGCACTTCTCGGGGCAAACACGGGCGTAAAAAGGCGACGCAGACGAAGATAA
>JAZOUQ010000139.1:0-3069 GCA_045658185.1 Eubacteriales bacterium | reverse complement strand
CTGCGTGACGATCACGGACTCGCCTTTATTCTGAGCAAAACAAGAATTAAAATATATCAGCCTATCCACGCATACGAGGATATTGAGGTGCAAACGTGGACGAGTGAGCCTCGCGGCTTCTCCATCCCGAGAGCATACAGAATACTCAAAAACGGAGAAACAGTGGCAGAGGCAGATACGACATGGTGCTTGGTAGACCTTAATACAAAAAATCTTGTCAAGGGTGCCGATGGTATGGCTCACTACGACTTTGAAAACGAACCGCCTCTTAACACGGACGTTCCGAGTCGCTTCGGGCTTCCTGCGGACGTAGAGCTTAAAAACTCGGCAAACAGACGAATAGTCTACTCCGACCTTGATTATAATATGCATATGAACAATACAAAATATACGGATATGCTTTGCGATCTCATACCCATTGATGATACGGGAAGGATATCAGGAGTTTTACTGTCTTACGTAAACGAGGCGGCATTTGGCGATATCCTTGACGTGCGTCACGCATTTGACGGCAAGACTCATTACTTCCGCACGGTGAACACACAAGGAAAAATATGCCTTGAAGCCGAGCTTATACTAAAAGACGAGGACGAGCCGTGATAACACTTCTATCTCCTTGCACGCCTAAAACAAGACGATATTAATTCACCGCAGGGACAACCATTAGTGACCTTCAAAAACGGTTTTGCCCAAACAGATCGGCGCCTTAACGCCACGCCACACCTAAAAAATATTTTAAATTTCTATTGACTTCTTCGTTTTAAGAGTGTATAATATAAAATATCGATTGTTAAAAATAAGACAAAGGAGTATTTTGTTATGAAACTTTTTATTGACACAGCAAACGTAGATGAGATACGCGAAGCGGCAAACCTTGGTGTTATTTGCGGAGTTACCACCAACCCCTCCCTTATCGCAAAGGAAGGAAAGGTATTTGAGGAGGTAATAAAGGAGATAACCACTATAGTTGACGGACCTATAAGTGCCGAGGTGGTATCCATGGAGGCAGACGGAATGGTTGCCGAAGCAAAGGAGCTTTCCAAAATACATGAGAACATTGTCATCAAAATACCTATGACTCTTGAAGGACTTAAGGCTACAAAGCAGCTTTCCGCACTTGGCATAAAGACCAACGTAACGCTTATATTCAGTGCTACGCAGGCTCTTTTGGCTGCACGCGCGGGTGCTACCTACGTAAGCCCATTCGTAGGCAGACTTGACGATATATCGGATAGTGGTATTCACCTTGTAGCCGATATAGCTGATATTTTTAAGATACACGGTATTAAGACCGAAATAATTTCGGCATCCATACGCGGCTCGCAAGATGTCACGGATTCAGCAAAGGCAGGGGCACATATTGCAACCGTTCCTTACAAGGTTATCATTCAGATGGCGAAGCATCCCTTGACAGATGCGGGCATTGCTAAATTCATGGCCGATTGGAATGGAGCTTACAATAAATAATTATAATCAAAAGAGCCGAGTTCAACTCGGCTCTTTTTAGGTTACGTCACCCAGACCGAAGCTAACGGCGATAGCATTGTTTACCTCGGTCATCATATTTTCGTCAAGATGTCCCATTTTTTCCTTCAATCTACGTTTATCAAGTGTACGTACCTGTTCCAAAAGTATAACGGAATCCTTCGCAAGACCTGCCTTCTCCGCATATATGTCAATGTGTGTAGGAAGCTTGGTTTTTCCCATTCGCGAGGTTATTGCGGCGGCTATGACCGTGGGGCTGTATTTGTTTCCGACGTCGTTTTGTATAATAAGAACAGGACGCAAGCCCCCTTGCTCCGAGCCTACCACAGGGCTGAGGTCTGCATAATATATATCTCCTCTTCTGACACTCATATTTTCACGCTCCAAATATATTTTTATCTGCACTTATATTGTTGCCGTATATTGGGGGTGATTAATCAATACAACCGTAAATTTTTAAGGAATTTTTTGGATATAAAAAAGCCAAACGAGCCGTCTGTCGACCCGCTTGGCTTGATTTTTTATTATTCCTCTGTATTTAAGGCGTTTGCTCGGCAAAACTCCTCAACGATCTCCGTTTCGCTGAAATGCTCTCTCGTGCCGCAAATTATCTGATACGACTCGTGTCCCTTACCCGCAAGAAGAATTATATCTCCCTTACCCGAGTTCGTAAGAGCGTACTCTATCGCCTCGCGTCTGTCGGGAATAGCAACGTAAGGACAAGTTCCCGCAGTAAAGTAGGATGCGATCTCTCCGATGATCGCCGCGGGAGATTCAGAATCGGGGTTGTCCGAGGTGAGTATGCAGAAATCCGCATCTCTCGAAGCAACAAGTCCAAGCTCCGCTCTTCTCATTTTGGTTCTTCCGCCGATAGCTCCGAACAAGCATACAAGCCTTGTAGGATTGTATATTCTGAGAGCCGTAAGTGCCGCCTTAAGGCTGACTCCGTTATGAGCATAGTCGATAACCACCGTAGCACCGCTGGGCAGCTCGTGGGTTTCAAATCTTCCCTTTATGCGTATATGTCGCATAGCCTTGGTTATCTTTCCCTCGGTAAGTCCAAGTCTGGAGCAGACCGCAATAGCCGTGAGTGCGTTATACACCGAAAACTCTCCCGGGAAGGACAGTGCGACAGGGAAAGTTTTTTCGTTGACGGTACACTCAAAGCTAACGCCTATGTTACCCGGAGAGCGGAAGTACGTAATAGAATCAGCCGAAAAATCAGCCTTTCCTCCAACGGATATACCGACCTTTTGGCAAAATCCTCCGCCCACTACGTCGTCGGCGTATTCGTCATCGGCATTGTATACTATATACTCCGCACCGTAATCGGTGAACAGCATTCGTTTACATCTCTTGTAGTCCTCGAAATCGGGATGCTCAAACTCACCTATATGGTCGGGAGCAAGATTTGTGAAAACACAGGTATCAAATTTTATTCCGTGAACTCTCGCCATCTTCAACGCCTGACTCGACACCTCCATAACAAGCGTCTTAACTCCGCAATCAAGCATTCTTCTCATATGAGCGTGAATATCGTAGCTTTCGGGGGTAGTGTTCAGCGTATTAAAATGATATTCAAGA
>JAZOUQ010000138.1:0-4063 GCA_045658185.1 Eubacteriales bacterium | reverse complement strand
CCCATACGAGATAATTGTCAAGAGTTATCTTTACAAAAGCACGGTTGTGACAGTGGAAAGTTGAAAATTGAAAGTTGAAAATTGAAAGTTGAAAATTGTGAAGGTGTTGTCCTTGTTTGCACATTTTTAATAAGCCTCCCTCCGAGAGGCAGGTGGCACGAGCGGAGCGAGTGACGGAAGGAGAGTGCGAGATAATGAGGTTTGATGTTATTTTATTGTCACGCACTCTCCCTCAGTCACCTCACGGTGACAGCTCCCTCCCGGAGGGAGCCTCTTGTATGTGCAAACATAGATTGTCACCGTATGTTTGTGCGTTGGCGGGACGGACAGGAAAAGGACGTAAAATTTAAAAATTCTTCGTCCTTTTTAGATTTTGCAGTCACAGATGTGATTTTTGTCGATATGCCGTATCCCTTGTTTGCGAAGCAAACATATCGAGCGTCAGCTATATCGAGTTGCGTTAGCAACATATCGAAAATCCCGCAAGGGATTTATATCGATGCTTTGTGTCCTCAAGGACACAAAGCGAAGGTATTTATCATTTAATAGGCTCGAAATCCGCCGCACCGTGCTTACAGAGGGGGCAGATGAAATCCTCGGGCAGGTTTTCGTCCTCGTGAACGTAGCCGCATATCTTGCATACCCAGCCCTTCTTGCCCTCGGTCTGGGGCTTGGGCTTGACGTTGCTCTGATAGTAGGTGTAGGTCATCGTTTCCTTGTCGGAAATAACTCTGGACTCCGTAATGGAGCAGATAAACATACCGTGAGTGCCAAGGTCAACGTACTGCTCCACCTTCAAGGACATAAAGGAGTTGATATAGCGGGGAAGGAATACAAGACCGTTGTCGGAGCGGAGAGGGGTGCAGTTTGCAAACTTGTCCACGCTTCTGCCACTGACAAATCCAAACGCCTCGAAAACAGAGAAGGGAGCTTCCACTGTCAGGCAGTTGACGTTCATCTTGCCCGTCTGCTTTATGACGTGGTGGGAGTAATTTTCTTTATTTATGGTGACCGCTATTCTGTTGGGGGTGCTTGTGACCTGAGAAACGGTATTGACGATAAGTCCGTTATCCTTCTTTCCGTCGTTGGAGGTCACCACGTAAAGACCGTAGCCGATATTGAAGAGGGCGGTCAGGTCGTTCTTGTCGGCGGTGCTGTCCTGCTGTGCCAGATAGTCGCGACACATCTCGTCGGCGAGAGCGGTGAGCTGTGCGGAGCTTTCCTCGTTGAGAGCGGAGAGAATACGAACGGTGGTGTCGGCATAGGTGATGTCCTTACATTTTTCAAGCATACCCTTCATAACCTTTGCGGCAAGAGGTGCCCAGCTTCCGTTTTCGATAAAGCCTACCGTCTTTTTCTGGAAATTACGCTCGGTGAGATGGTTTATAAACTCACGCATAAAGGGGAATATCTCCGCGTTGTAGGTGGTGGTAGCCAATATCAGCTTGTTGTATCTGAAGGCGTCCTCAACCGCTTCCGCCATATCGCATCTTGCAAGGTCGTTGACCACCACCTTGGGACAGCCCTTGGCTCTCAACTCGTCAGCCAGCTTCATGACCGCCTTTTTGGTGTTGCCGTAAACCGAGGTGTAGGCGATAACGATACCCTCGGACTCAGACTGGTAGCTTGACCAGGTGTTGTACAGGTCCAGATAGTATCCGAGATTTTCAGTAAGAACAGGGCCGTGGAGAGGGCAGATTATCTCAATGTCAAGACCTGCCGCCTTCTTCAAGAGGGACTGCACCTGAGCTCCGTATTTTCCGACGATACCTATATAGTAGCGTCTTGCCTCGCAAGCCCAATCCTCGTCTATATCCAACGCACCGAATTTTCCGAAGCCGTCGGCGGAGAAGAGTATCTTGTCTGTGCTGTCGTAGGTCACGATGACCTCGGGCCAATGCACCATAGGAGCGGTAACGAAGGTAAGGTTGTGCTTACCGAGAGAGAGGGTGTCGCCCTCGCCAACAATTATTCTGTTGTCGGAAAAGTCCGTGCCGAAGAAGTTCTTCATCATAGCGAACGCCTTCTGCGAGGATACCACCTTTGCCTGTGGGTACGCCTTTATGAAATTGAAGATGTTAGCGGAATGGTCAGGCTCCATATGCTGAACGATAAGGTAGTCGGGAGTTTTGCCGTCAAGAGCGTTCTGAATATTGTCCAGCCACTCGTGGGTAAAACGGGCGTCCACCGTGTCAAGAATAGCTATCTTCTCGTCGATGATGGCATAAGAGTTGTACGCCATACCGTTGGGAACATCATACTGCCCCTCGAAAAGGTCTATTTCGTGGTCGTTAACGCCAATGTATTTTATGTCGTTGGTAATTTTCATTTTGAAATTCCTCCAATGTAATATGGTATAAGATTATTGTACCACAAATTTTCTTATTTTTCAATAATTGTGTAAATTTTATTATGTTTCATTCTATAATTTTTCCGTCTGTGGATATGACTACCACTCTCCACGGTATGAATTTGCCGCTTGCCTGTAAAGCGCGCTTTGTCGCGTTCTCGATACCGCCGCAGCAGGGAACGGACATACGCACGATAGTAACGCTTTTTATATCGTTGTTTGCGATTATCTGGGTCAGCTTGTCGGCATAGTCGCCCTCGTCAAGCTTGGGACAGCCGATAAGTGTTATCTTGTTGCGTATGAACTCACGGTGGAAATTGCCGTAGGCGTAAGCCGTGCAATCGGCGGCTATGAGCAGATTTGCACCGTCGAAATAGGGGGCGTTCGGGGGAACGAGCTTTATCTGGACAGGCCATTGGGAAAGCTCGGAGGGGGTGTGGACGGGAGCGGTATCGCTGTGTGAGGACTCTCGCTTGATAGCCTTAGACTGAGTTCCGGGACAGCCGCAGGGGAGTTTGCTCCCGTGTTTTTTCATCTTAGCCTGACGGACGGCATCCTCGTCGTAGGCGGGAGCTTCCCGTTCCTCAAAGGATATTGCGTCGACAGGGCAGGCGGGTAGGCAATCTCCCAGACCGTCGCAGTAATCCTCACGGGTAAGCACAGCCTTGCCGTTGACCATTTCTATTGCTCCCTCGTGACAAGCCGCGGCACACGCTCCGCAACCGTTACATTTCTCGCTGTCTATCTTTATTATCTTTCTTATCATAATATTTCCTCCGTAATTTTTTGATTTGATATTGATTTTGTAAGTGTATTATACTATAATATTACTGACAAGTATGTTGAAATTTCAACAAAAAGAGGTTTTTATGAAAAAATATTTTGAAATTTTAAGAAAATGCCCTCTGTTTTCGGAGATAAAGGACGAGGACATCACGCCAATGCTTGGGTGTGTGGGTGCGAGAGTGGTAGAGTACGAAAAGAACGAAACGGTGATAGCCGAGGAGTCTGCGGCAAAAGAGATAGGTATCGTTCTTCGCGGACGGGTGAGGATGATACAGATAGATTATTACGGCAACCGAAGTATATTGTCGACGGCAGAGTCGGGAGAAATATTCGGAGAGGCGTTTGCCTGTGCGGGCGTTGGTGCCGTTCCCGTAAGCACCGTTGCCGAGGAGGACTCGGAGATAATGTTCATCGACTGTATGCGTGTGATAGGGGCGTGTAGTAACGCCTGCGACTTTCACCGTCAGCTCATATATAATTTGATGAAGGACCTGGCACAGAAGAATATTATGTTTCATCAAAAAATATCCGTCACGTCAAAGCGAACCACCCGCGACAAGCTGATGACCTATCTTTTGATACAGGCAAAGAAAAGCGGAAGCAATTCCTTCCGCATTCCCTACGACCGTCAGGAACTTGCCGACTACCTTGAGGTAGAGCGGAGCGGACTTTCTGTGGAGATAGGAAAGCTGAGGCGAGATGGAATAATTGAAAATAGTAAAAATCATTTTGAGCTGTTATAAGCAAAAGGAGCTGAGTCATTAAATTGCCCCGGCTCCTTTATGTTGTAAATTTTGATTTATCGGGGAGTTGACCTCTCAGTCAGCTCACGCTGACAGCTCTCCTAAAAGGAGAGCCTTTTTAAGCATACTGCAAACATATCAAAAGCCTCGCCCTTTGGGAGAGGTGGCACCGTTAGGTGACGGA
>JAZOUQ010000137.1:0-7105 GCA_045658185.1 Eubacteriales bacterium | reverse complement strand
CGTTTCTCCGAGAACGATAGGCTTTACGTCTTCGGGAGAAATGGCAAGAGAGAACATCTCCACCTGCTTTTCCGAAGCGGATACGACACGCACGTCTTTTCTCAAAAAGCCCACATTCAAAAGTGACTTGACCGCAGGCTCTGCGGCAGGACCGAATTTACTTTTGAGTGATGCTAACGTGACCGTCTTTTTCTTTTTTATATGCTCCGCAATAAATTTAGTGGGAGTATCTGCCTCGTCGAGTATTGTGTCCGTTGCGTTCTCGCAAAGCTCGTAATATTCCTCAAGCTTTGACAGGGAGGAGGCGGGAACTACGGCACGTACGGCTTCGCCTATGGTACAAAGAGTCTGCTCCTTTAAAAAGAAACAAAGTTTTAGGGCTTCATCGGAGAGGGATAAAGTCTTGTCACACAAACTCTGTAATGATTTATGGACTATATTTTTGTTTTCCGGCTCATCTCTCAGCTCGACTACGATACCTATTTTGGTTTTGTTAGCCGTTCCGAAGGGAACCGTGACAAAATCTCCGCAGAGAATTTCACGGCGGAGATCTGGTGGTATATAGTAGTCAAATGTGTTGTCGATACAGTAGGGCGTATCGAGAAGATGTATTCCGGCGTAGTCGGGCATCTATCAGTTTTCCTCGTCGGCGGTCGGCTCAGCGTCGTATTCGTCAGCTTCCTCTTGAGTCTCGCGAACTATCTTGTAAGAGCCGTCGTGGATCTTGGAGATAGCGTTCTTAACAGCCTTCTCCTCGCGGTATTCCTTGTTGAGTGCATTGATAAGGTTACGGTCTACGTCCTTGGCACTAACTGCGGACTTTTCGATAGCGTCCTTTTTTTCTACGTATTCGTCTGTGAGCTTTCTTGCACATTTAGCGGTTGCCAAAGCAAGCTCGTATCTGTTGAATTCGTCCTTAGTAAGTTGGTCAATGGTAGGGTAAAGCATATTATTTCTCCTTAAATGTTTATCAATAGTTATTTTAGTTTTGTCTTTTGTGGTTTATTCTATCCCAAGGTAGCTTTCAGCAACCCGAGGATTTCTTGAAAGGGAGCATTTTTCGGCGGTGACGATAGCGAGAATTTCTCCTGCCGCCTCCGTGTCCTTGCCGTCGTGGTTATATACGACGTAATCATAAGAGCTTGCGTGGAATATTTCCTCTTTTGCTCTTGCAAGACGTTCGGTTATCTTTTCTTCGGTTTCCGTTCCTCTTCCGCGAAGTCGCTGCTCCTGAACGGCATATGACGGAGGAAGCAAAAGCACGAGAACCGAATCGGGATATTTTCTCTTTACGTTTTCAGCACCCTCTACTTCGATTTCAAGTATCAGGTTCTTTCCCGATGCCAAAACCTCCTCGGCTTCCTTTTTGGGAGTGCCGTAGTAGTTTCCGCAATATTCGGTATATTCAAGCATATCGCCTCGCTCGATACGTCCGAGAAAATCCTCTTTGGTGATGAAGTGGTAATTCACCCCGTCTACCTCACCCGGGCGGGGGGCACGTGTGGTAGCGGAAACGGAATAAACGAAGTTGCCCGTATCAAAGAGGTGCTTATTTACAGTTCCTTTGCCACTTCCCGCAGGACCTGAAACGACCAAAAGAATTCCTTTTTTTGCAGTCATTCCTCTACCTCCTCCTCTGCGTCCGAATTGTCTACTCGGTTGGCGATAGTTTCTGATTGGATCGCGGACAGTATAACGTGTTCGCTGTCTGTTATTATTACCGCACGGGTGCGGCGTCCGCAGGACACGTCTATAACTCTGCCCGAGTCCTTTGCGTCCTGGACCAATCTTTTTACAGGTGCGGAGTCTGGACTGACGATAGTAACTATTCTTTCGGCAGCAACCATATTTCCAAAGCCGATATTTATAAATTTCATAGTGTCACCTTGCCTTACTCGATGTTTTGTATTTGTTCGCGTATCTTTTCTATCTCACACTTATTGTCAACCACAAGCTTTGCGATAGACGCGTTCTGGCACTTTGAACCGATGGTGTTGGTTTCACGGTTTATTTCCTGAACGAGGAAGTCCAAGCGTCTGCCCGCGGGCTCGTTCGATTCGAGTATTTCCGCGAAAACGTCAAAGTGAGAACGCAGACGAACCAATTCCTCGTCGATAGCTATTTTGTCAGCAAATAAAGCACACTCGGTGAGTATTCTGTTTTCGTCAAATACTATTCTGTTGTCAGAGAGCATTTCGCGAAGCTTGGTTTCAAGCTTTTCACGGTATGTTGCCGTATCGGAAACGGAAAGCTCTTCGATGATCTCCACGTTTTTCTTAATGTTTTCCACCTTGAGCTTAAGGTCTTTGCATATGTTTTCGCCTTCCCTTTGACGAGCAAAGAGAAATTTCTCAATAGCCCCGTCAAGAACAACTCTGAGATCTTCCCAATCCTTTTCAGCATCCTCTTCGCTCTTTCTTATAACGAAAACGTCGTTGTTTCTTGCTACGTTCATTATGCTGATGTCGTCCTTAAGACCGAATTCCTCTCCCAAGCTACGCAGAGCGGCGATATACGATGCCGCATACCCTTTGTCGATCTCGAAGGATACGTCGGGAGTGTCAATAACGTCTATGGAAATAAAGACGTCTACCTTGCCGCGTGAAATTGATTTTGCTTGGAGATAGGGCTTTATTTTTTCTTCAAGGAAGGAGAAGGCACGGGGGAGCTTTACGAAGCAGTCGAAAAATCTGTTGTTTACCGACTTTATCACAACGGTGATGTCCTTTCCTCCCACGGTCTGTTTAGCTCTGCCAAACGCCGTCATACTTTTTATCATAGTTTTGTACCTGCTTTTTTATTTTGATTATAAATAATAATCCATCAGTATATATTATAAGGCTTTTTTTGCCTCTTGTCAACGGAATTTTACTATTTTGGGTAATTTTCGGAAAAAATATAAAAAAACACTTGAAATTCTCGGCAAAATGGTGTATAATAAAATGAATTTTATGCGTAACATAACGCAGACGATAAATTATTTTACGGAGGACTGTAAAAATGGTAGTAGCAGGCGATTTCAAAAACGGTATCACCTTTGATATGGACGGTAACGTTTATCAGGTAATCGAATTCCAGCACGTTAAACCCGGAAAGGGAGCGGCTTTTGTCCGCACAAAGATCAAGAACGTTATCACGGGAGCAGTTATCGAAAGAACGTTCAGCCCCACTGATAAGTTCGAGAACGCTTATATTGAAAGAAAGGAAATGCAGTATTCCTATAACGACGGTGATCTTTATTACTTTATGGATATGGAAACCTTCGATATGCTTCCTCTTAACAGCGATAAGCTTCCCGAAAGCTTTAAGTTCGTAAAGGAAGAGATGCTCTGTAAGATCGTATCTTACAAGGGTAATGTATTCGGAGTTGAGCCTCCCACGTTCGTAGAGCTCACAGTTACTCAGACCGATCCCGGCTTTGCAGGCAACACCGCAACAAATACTCTTAAGCCCGCAACTCTTGAAACAGGAGCTGTTATCAAGGTTCCGCTCTTCATCAACGAGGGTGAGGTTCTTAAGATAGATACCAGAACGGGCGAATATCTCTCCCGTGCTTAATCGGAGGCTGATCATGGAAATGACACTTACCGAAAGAGCTGCGTATATCAGCGGATATT
This sequence comes from Eubacteriales bacterium, assembly GCA_045658185.1. Lineage (GTDB taxonomy): Bacteria > Bacillota > Clostridia > Oscillospirales > CAG-272 > HGM12713. The sequence goes on along the minus strand of JAZOUQ010000137.1, from coordinate 3,488 downwards.
GCGACGGAGTTGAAATTGATAAGGAATCCAAGGAGGGCAAGATAATTGCCGCTCTTACCGAGCTTATTTCCGAGATGGCTGTTGCTATTGAGGAGCTTGAGGATGAGGTGGACGAGCTTCGCGATTATATCGAGGAGATCGACGAGGATCTTGGCGAGGTGGAAGCCGTTCTTTGTGAGGACGACTACGACGACGATTACGAGTGTGACGGCGATTGCTGTAACTGCGACGAGGAATGCGACCTTGACGATGAATTCTTTGAGGTTGAGTGTCCTTCTTGCGGCGAGATCGTTTGCTTCGACGAGAGTATCGATCCCGAAGAGCTTACCTGTCCCGCTTGTGGCGAGAAGTTCGAGTGTATAATCAGCGAAGAGGATCTCGAGGCTCTTGACGCAGAATAATTTTTGATAAATCTCCCACGCAAAAGCTGCGTGGGAGAAAATTTTGAAATATAATAAAAAAATGCTTGACAAAGCCTTTTCGTTGTGGTATAATTGGTATTACCTCTGCGAGTAGGCTTTTTTTGTGTGCGGTTTGCGCTGACCGTATAGACTACTCCGTGAGGGAGGTACACGGACATGCTCAAAGAAGAGCAGGTCAAATAAAATAAAATGGGAGGTGCCGCAAAATGGCTAATGACGCAAGAGTCAAGATAACTCTGGTATGCACCGAGTGCAAGCAGAGAAATTACGACACAAAGAAGAACAAAAAGAACGATCCTGACAGACTCGAACTTAAAAAGTATTGTCGCTTCTGCCGCAAGCACACTCTTCACAAAGAATCTAAGTAATTCAGAGGAGGAGAGAAATGGCAGATAAGGAAAAGAAGGTCGCCAAGGTTGAGAACAAGTCCGAAAAGCCCGTAAAAGAGAAAAAAGAAAAGAAGAAGGGCAGAATAAAAGAGGCTTGGAGAGGATTCAGGAGCGAAACGAAGAAAATCGTTTGGCCCACTTGGAAGCAGGTGTTCAAGAACACGCTTGTCGTGCTGGTTATAGTTGTCATCTGTGCAATTGTAATCGCTCTACTTGACTATGCTTTTTCCGGTGGAATTCGAGCTCTCGTCGATCTTGTACCCAAGGGTAACTGATTATGAGTAATCTCGACCAAAAAAACGTTGGCCCAAGATGGTACGTAGCGCATACTTATTCGGGCTATGAAAACAAGGTTAAGGCAAGCCTTGAAAAGATTGTTGAAAACAGAGGACTTGACGATCTTATATTCGACATTCGCGTTCCTGTTGAAACCGTTATCGAAAGAAACGGCGACAAGGAAAAGGAAGTTGAGTACAAGATATTCCCCAGCTACGTCTTTATCAAAATGGTAATGACAGATGAAAGCTGGCACGCAGTCAGATCTATAACCGGATTCACGGGATTTGTAGGCCCGGGATCGAGCCCCACGCCCCTTACGGATGCTGAGGTTGAGCAGCTTAACATTGAAACAACACGTGTTGAGCTTGCACTTAAGGTTGGAGATAGCGTAAACGTCACGGACGGCTTGTTCGAGGGATATAAGGGCGTTGTACAGTCCATATCCGACGATCTTAAGAAGGTTACGGTTCTCGTTAAGAGAGGAAACCGTGACATGCCTGTTGAGCTTGACGCGACCAGCGTCACTCTCGCATAAGACCGAAAGGTCAAATAAGTGGGAGGGAGAAAAATTCACACTTAATTCTCCCGTATATTCACCACATTTGGAGGTAATTTAATTATGGCAAAGAAAGTTATGGGTTATATCAAGCTGCAGTTGCCCGCAGGTAAGGCTACTCCGCAGCCTCCCGTAGGACCGGCTCTCGGTCAGTACGGTGTTGCAATTCCTGTATTTACAAAGGAATTCAACGAAAGAACAAAGAATGACATCGGTCTTATCATTCCCGTTGTTATCACGGTATATGCTGACCGTTCCTTCACCTTTATTACCAAGACTCCTCCCGCAGCTGTCCTCATCAAGAAGGAAGCTAAGATCGAGTCCGGCTCCGCAAAGCCCAACAAGACAAAGGTTGCAAAGCTTACCAAGGAGCAGGTAAGAAAGATAGCAGAGATCAAGATGCCCGACCTTAACGCATCCAGCGTTGAGACCGCTATGAGCATGGTTGCAGGAACCGCTCGCAGCATGGGTGTTACGGTTGAAGAGTAATTAAGGAGGGTGACTGAAATGGGTAAGAAGTATATTGATAGCGCAAAGCTTATAGACAGAAGCAAAGCATATGATCCCTCCGAGGCATTGGCACTCGTATGTCAGACCTCTAAGGCAAAGTTCGATGAAACCATCGAGATCCACATCCGTCTTGGTGTTGACTCCCGTCACGCTGACCAGCAGGTTAGAGGTGCAGTAGTTCTCCCCAACGGAACTGGTAAGAAGGTTAAGGTTCTCGTATTCGCTAAGGGCGACAACGTACAGAAGGCACTTGATGCAGGTGCAGACTACGCAGGTGGTGTTGAGTACGCTGATAAGATCCAGCAGGAGAACTGGTTTGATTTCGACGTAGTAGTTGCAAGCCCCGATATGATGGGTGTTATCGGTAAGCTCGGTAAGGTTCTCGGTCCTAAGGGACTTATGCCTTCTCCTAAGGCTGGTACCGTTACCCCCGACGTTGCACGTGCTGTAACCGAGGCTAAGGCTGGTAAGATCGAGTACAGACTTGATAAGACCAACATTATCCACTGTCCTATCGGTAAGGCATCCTTCGGTGTTGAGAAGCTCACTGAGAACTTCGATACTCTCGTAGGTGCAGTTATCAAGGCAAAGCCTGCTGCTGCAAAGGGTCAGTACATCAAGAGCTGCGTAATCGCAAGCACGATGGGCCCTGGTATCAAGATAAACCAGAGCAAGCTTGGTTAATTTATGAATCAAAGAGGCTGAATTTCAGCCTCTTTTTTCTATTGCTATTGACTTTCACCCCGAAAAATGATAAAATATTTGTGTACTGCAAGAACACGGAGGAAAGTGTATGAAGTTGAAAAAAATAGCTTTGCTGTCACTTGCGACGCTGATGATCGCGTCTGCTTTTTCGGGATGTGCAAAGAAAACAGATGCGGAGAGAGTGAGCAGAGAGGTGCTTCAAACTCCCATTACGACTCCTGACAACGTAGAAAAGGACGATATAGAATATAAAAAAGAGCTTTATTTTCATGATGCCCAAAATGGCAACGAGTATTGGATCGGTTTTACGGAAGATGAGTATTATCTCATTGTTAATTACCGATACGAATATAAAATGGGACTTTCACGGTCTAACGGACATTATAGCGTAGATGAAGATGGAAATTACGTGCTGGATGCATTTTTGATCTTTACAACGCCGTTTTATTTTCTTGACAATGAGGTAGAAGCTGGGACGTATGCCTCTACATCCGAAAAACCCATTGTCATATCAAAAATGGGAGGCATATACGTAGATAACGATAATAAGATGATGTTTGTAGATACCGACTCCGCAGAGGGAAAGTTCTTATGGTTTGATTCATCTTACGGCAAATATGATATAAC
>JAZOUQ010000136.1:0-10546 GCA_045658185.1 Eubacteriales bacterium | reverse complement strand
CAACCGCTTAGCTCCTCGGGTCTTTCGATCCAAAAAGTCTGCGGACAACTTTCTTTACAAATCGAATACAGCTTTGCCGTATTCGAGCTTTCCCGACCGCCTATGACTATCATAGCGTCGCATTCCTTTGAGAGTGCGGCGACTTCCGTCTGTCTTTCTTCGGTCACACTACATATTGTATCAAAAATAAGTGGATTTGTATATAGTTTTTTTAAAACTTTTTGAGTTTTTTTCCATTCCGACAAATTTTGGGTAGTTTGAGCCGCTAAAATTGGTGTTTTTTTCGCATACTTCTTCCATTCTTCGGAAACAAGCAGTTTCTCAAGCGACTCGGAAGAATCAAAAACGAATTTACCGTACTCAAAATAGCTCATTATTCCCACCACCTCGGGATGAGATTCTGAGCCAAGCAGCAGAAAAACGTTTTCATCAGACGAATGCTCCGCCGCTATTCTATGTATTTTTTTGACGAAGGGACAGGTGCAGTCAACGTACTCAAAATAAGGATTGAGCTTTGTGTACTCCTCCAGCCTCTGCTCGTCCTCCTTCGGTATACCGTGTGCTCTGACGAAAACCTTTACGGGGAACTCCTCACAAGCACTTTTTGCTATCTCCTCAAGTCCGTTCATATCCGCAACGCCCACGCCTCTGTCGGCAAGACTTTTGTTGTAGGTTTCGTTATGGATAAGCGTACCGAGGGTATATATTCTCTCAACCTCAGTTTTTTTGTCAAGAGATCTCTCCAGGCTCTCCGTGGCTCTCTTCACGCCAAAGCAAAAGCCTGCGTTTTTGGCAACGGTCACCTTCATTTGTTTTTCTCCTCCGAAAGCTTTTTCTCAAACTCCTCGCCCAGGGTACATACGCGGTCAAATATGATCGAAGTCATTCTGCCGTACTCTCCCTTTGCCTCCGAGTCGTACTCAAAGCTCTCAAAATCAATTTTCTCACCTATTATAACGTAGGTTCTGCGGAACGCACCGCCCTTTTTACCCTTACGCCAGATATATGCGGGAACGACGGGGGCAGATGCCTTTACGCTTATAAGTGCCGCTCCGTTTTTAGCCTTGGTTTCTCTTGGGTCTTCACCGGGATAACGGTGTCCCTGCGGGAATATTCCAAGACAGCAGCCGCTCTCAACTATATCCACCGCGTTCTTTATAGCTCCCACGTCACTGCCGCCGCGGTCTATGGGGAACGCACCCAGCATACGGATAAGCTGTGCCAACAAGGGTATCTTGAACAGCTCCTTTTTCGCCATAAAACGCACCTGATGCTTACGGAACGCATAGCAAAGCATTATCGGGTCGGTTGCGGAAATGTGGTTGGCACAAACGATATATCCGCCCTCTGTCGGCTCGTTCTGTCTGCCTACCACCTTTATCCTGAAAATAAGTCCTATTATCCAAGCAAACAATACTCTGAATATTCTGAATGGTACGCTTCCCTTGGGATCTCTCTTCTTTGTTTTCTTCACCTTATTACTCACAAAAAGCTCCTGAAAGTTTTATACAAGTCCCGTAGCCTTTGCCATTTCAATAACGGCGTCCACGGTCTGGTCGAAGGTCATATTCGTATTATCGAGAAGGGTTGCATCGTCTGCCGCAACAGCAGGAGCTACTTCTCTGCCGCTGTCCTGCTTATCTCTCTGATTCATCTCCGCCAAAACGTCCTCAAAGCGAACGCTCTGTCCTCTCGACAGAAGCTCGTCGTATCTGCGACGGGCACGGCGCTCCTCCGATGCCGTCAGGAATATCTTGACGTCAGCGTCGGGCAATATGACCGTTCCAATATCTCTTCCGTCCATAATAACGCTGGTCTTTTTGGCAATATCTCTCTGCGTATCAAGCAAAAACGCTCTCACTGCGGGGATTGCCGAAACAGCGGATGCGTACATAGACATCTCGGGGGTACGGATGGCGTCACCGTTATCCACTCCGTTAAGATAAACGCACTGCTTACCGTTCTCGTATTTTATCTCGATATTTATGTCCTTAAGGCAACCCTCAACAGCCACGCTGTCCTTGGGGTCTACGTCCGCACGTCTTACGTAAAGACCGATGGTTCTGTACAATGCTCCCGTATCCACGTATACGATACCCAGCTTTGCCGCAACTGCCTTTGCAACCGTGCTTTTTCCCGCTCCGCCGGGACCGTCAATAGCTATTTTTATCATATCTTTTACTCTCCTTGAAGTTAGATTTTCTTACTTGAAAAGCTCATTCTCCCCACGCGGCTGACCGTCCCGCCAGCATACCCGTGGAAAAGGCTATTTGCAGATTATATCCGCCCGTATAAGCGTCCACGTCAATGACCTCACCCGCAAAGTAAAGACCGTCGCAAAGCTTGGACTTCATCGTTCCGGGGGTTATTTCCTTCACGTTGACTCCTCCCTTGGTGATTATCGCCTCCGCGATAGGACGGAAGCCGTCTATTCTGACACGCAGATCCTTTATTACGCCGCAAAGAGAAGCCCTCTCCTCACGGGTAACCGAGTTTACCTTTTTTCGTCCGTCAATTCCCGACAGCCCCACCACAACGGGTATAAGCTTTGCGGGGAGAAGATCGGACAATGCGTTTACGAAATCCTTGTTGGCGTACTTGGCAAAATCGGACAGAACTCTCGTGTCCAACTGCTTTTCGTCAAGTGCTGGCTTCAGGTCTATATGTGCCTCGTATCTTCCCGCACTCATACCGTTAAGATGTGCCGACGCGGAAAGTATCATAGGCCCTGTCATTCCGAAGTGGGTAAACATCATCTCTCCGAAATCCTCGTATATCTTCTTACCGCTTACCGTTTCCGTTATCTTCAAAGCCACGTTTCTCAGCGAAAGTCCCTGAAGCGACGGACAGATCTTACTTCCCGACGTCAACGGCACAAGCGACGGTATCAGGGAAAGAACACTGTGTCCCACGTCCTTCGCCAATCGGTAGCCGTCACCGTCAGAGCCTGTTCCCGGATAGGAACGGCCTCCCGTTGCTATTATCACCGCGTCCGAAAAAATTTCTCTGTCCCCTACGCGACAGCCCTTTATTACGCCGTCCTCGGCAATAAGTCCGTCAACTCTTCCCGTAACTATTTCAACGTCAAGGGACTTAACTCGCTTGACCATCGCCGCCACGATGTCCTCCGCACGGTCGGACACGGGGAATACTCTCCTCCCTCTCTCAACCTTAAGCGGAACTCCGCAGCTCTCAAAAAAGCTCTTGGTATCCTCGGTGGAAAAGCAATCCAACGCACTGTAAAGAAATCTCGGATTGGTAGGCACGTGCTCAAGAAACTCTCGCGTATCGCAATCGTTTGTCACGTTGCACCGTCCCTTACCCGTGATGCGTAGCTTTTTTCCCAATCGGTCGTTGCGTTCAATAAGCGTAACACTCGCACCGTTTTCAGCCGCGGATATGGCAGCCATCATTCCTGCCGCACCTCCGCCGATAACGGCGACCTTTCTCGTTCCGTCAGCAGTCATAGTCAATCCCTGTTCTTATCGTAAACGTCGTATTCATCCCATATCTCCTCCAGCTTTCTGAGCCTTACGGTAAGCTCGTCCTGCTTCTTTCTTGACACGGCTACGACTATTGCGTTTATTATACTGAGCGGAGCGACGAGAGAGTCCACAAAGGACGCCATATCGCTTCTTGCCAGAAGTATCTGATTTGCCCTCGACGCAATGGGGGACATCGCACTGTCTGTGATAGCTATTACGTTAGCACTCTTGTGCTTTGCGTAATCAACCGCGTTGATTATTTTCTTTGAGTATCGGGGGAAGCTTATCGCTATCATAACGTCGTTCTCGCCAATACTTACTATCTGCTCAAACATCTCGCTTCCCGAGGAAGACTCTACCAGCTTCACCTCGTCGAATATCATACCCAGACTGTGGGAGAGAAAGCTGGCGAGAGATGCCGACGAGCGTACGCCGACCACGTATATTTTTTTCGCACTTACTATTTTGTCAACGGCATTCTCAAATGCCTCTCTGTCTATCTCGTCAAGGGTGTGGCGTATCTTGTCCGAGTCCGCGTTCAGCACCTTGGTAAGCACGTCGCCGTCGCCTATAAGGTTATTGGTCACCTCTATTCGCTGAAACGAGGTGAGCTTTGTACGGACTATTTCCTGAAGACTGTGCTGAAAATCGGGGTAGCCGTCAAATCCAAGCTCGATAGCAAATCTGACCACAGTGGACTCCGACACGTTGACGATAGCTCCAAGCTTTGCCGCCGTCATATATGCCGCCTTGTCGTAGTTTGCGAGTATGTATGCCGATATAAGCTTCTGTCCCTTCGAAAAGGTATGCATTCTGTCCTTTATATCTTTAAGAAGATTAGGTTTCATTTTTTATCTCCAATTCAGCGTAGAGCATTAAGATATATACTTTTATATTATACAATTAAACAGCGTAAAAGTCAATACCCTACCGACTTTAAATATTCAAAAGACTCTTCCCTCTCCCTTCTCATAAGCGAGACGAAGAGCTCTGTCAAGTATGCGGTAAGCCGTTCGTCTGGATACCCCCAAAAGCTCCGCACATCTTTCCACGGTCAGCTTTTTTACGTATCTGTAATACAAAAGCAATTTTTCGTCGCAGTTGGGAAGCTCCAGAATAAAATGTCTTACCTCAAACATCTTCGCCTTTGCAAGAGGTACGCCGTACGGCAGCATTTCGTCGGCAAAGCCGTCGCCCTCCGAGCGAAAATATTCTCTCTCGTATCTGTCCATCTTTACGAAGGTGGCGTTCGTTTCGTATCCCCTCAAAAAATTTTCTGTTTTTGATCTCTCTTCCTTGCCAAAGCAAGTATCAGGCATAGTTTCTCCTTTCATTCGTCTTTTATACAATCCTCACATATCAATAATTCGCATTTCCTTATGTAGTTGTCAGAGGAATAGATCACCCTGCCGCATTTCCCGCAAGAGCCGACTATTCTTCCTCCTCCAACGCGAATTCCAATAAACATAGGACATTCAGGCGGACAGTATCTATGTCCGCAAATCTCACACATTATCTTCCAATCACCTCCGTTTTTTGTTGTTGAATATATTATATCGGATTTCCGAATTATTGTCAATACGATATTCCTAATTTTATTATTTTCGTTCAAAGGACAAAAAATGTGTGTCAGCAAAGCTGTTTTTCTTTACTTTAACCACAAAAATCAATTCAAAGTGTCATTTAACGTACACTGTGGGCTTTGTGCTTGACAAACAACCGTGAAGGGTGTATAATTACCTTAAACACTTTAAAAGAGGTAAACGAATATGAATTTTAAAGAGCTGGACAGTTTTCTTGAAAAAATGCCCGAAAGAGGTTTTCCCGCAATGGAGGTTGCGGTTTCCAAGGACGGCGAAACCGTATTTCATAAGTGCGTAGGCTTTTCGGACGTAGCAAAGACCAAGCCGACCTGTCCGTCCGATATATATTGGATATTTTCCGCAACCAAGGTGGTGACCTGCACCGCCGCGATGCGGCTTGTAGAAAAAGGCGTCATTTCTCTCGACGATCCCGTTTCAAAGTACCTTCCCGCATATGCAGATCTCAAGGTGAAGGACAAGGACGGAAACGTCACCGATGCAAAAAACACCATGACCGTTGAGCATCTGTTTACTATGACAGGCGGTCTGTCCTACGATTTTAATTCTATCAGTGAGGTTTCCAAGGAAAAAAAGCTTGGCACGGTGGATATTGTCAGCCTTCTTCCAAAAGAGCCTCTCCTGTTCGAACCCGGTACACACTATAAATACAGCCTTTGCCACGACGTACTTGCTGCCGTGGTGGAGGTAGCAAGCGGTATGAAGTTCTCCGAATATCTGAAAAAGAACATCTTCGACCCGCTGGGAATGAAGGACATAGGCTTCCGCCCCAATGAGGAGCAAAAGTCAAGATTTTCCGCACTTTACAGCCACAGAGCGGGAATACACAGCTGTATAAATATCCCTCTGGTGAACAGATACTCCCTTTGTGAGCCCTATGAAAGCGGCGGTGCGGGACTGTTCAGCACGGTTGAGGATTATATGAAGCTTATAACCGCACTTTCGCTGGGCGGCACTGCCAAAAACGGCTACCGTGTTCTCAGCGAGGAGTCGGTAAAGATGATGGGAGAAAACAGACTTTGCGACGACGCACTCCACGATCTGGTAACCACCCGTCTGTACGGCTACGGCTGGGGACTGTGCGGAAGAGCACACATCAATCCCACTATGTCGCTGGGTCGCTCACCCGTAGGCGAGTTCGGTTGGGACGGTGCGGCAGGCGCGTTCGTTATGGTCGATCCTGTAAACCACGTATCACTCTATCTCGGAACGCACGTTATCAACGCACTTTACATCTATCACGCAATACACCACAGAGTAAAGGATATGGTCTACGAGGCGTTGGAGAAATAACAGTTCAAGAAAAAAACAAAAAGCGGATGCTTTTGCATCCGCCTTTTTATTTGGCACACCGTAAGGGATTCTTCTTCGGTCACCGCAAGAGAAACGATTCACAGGATCATTTCTTTTGCCGCTTCGAATCCCTTGGTAATCGTCGAACCAAAGAAAAAGGTGGATGCTTTTGCATCCACCTTTTTCTTTGGCACGCCGTAAGGGATTCGAACCCCCGACCTTTTGGTTCGTAGCCAAACACTCTATCCAGCTGAGCTAACGGCGCATAGCACGTGGGCGGCAGAGCCGTTTTGTGCGTACCCGTATATATTATCACAAATTTATTTCTTTGTCAATACCTTTTTTAAAATTTTTCTCATATAAAACCGTTTATTTTATTTGCCGTTTGCAGGTCGGTGTATATTTCGTTGACGACATTTTTTGAGCAAAGCTGCTCCAGACAAGGTACACCGTATCTCCCCTCGACGCACAGACTTATCCTCCTCTCTCTCGTTCGCAACGCAAAGTCCGTCATATGCTCCATCACCCTTCTCGCCGCCGCCTGGTCCTCCTCACCGCCAAGAAATCCGTCCATTAAGGCTTTTGCGTCAAGCACGAAAAAATCGGCGTATCTGTTGGGCGGCGACAACAACAGCACTGGCGTACTTATCCATATCCCCTTGGGTATAAATCCGTTAAATTCTCTTCCCTCTTTTTCAAGTGTGCGATATGCCGTATGGCTTATCTCCATATATGTGTCGGCAAATGCGGGGGTCTTTACGTCGCAAGTAAGAGATATACGCCCCCACACCGCGGCTCTCAGCACCCCTCTCACCTGCTCTAAAAGCTTGTCCCTCGACCTTATCCTCGCCACTATTCTGACCCCCGCAGAACGGTCTGCTACCTCGCAAAGCCTGTCGTAAACTCTCTCCTCGTCGCCCTCAATACAGACGACTACCCCCTCGCTGCCCGTCCCCCTCTCATTTATTCCCAGCCACGGTATCCGTCTTGACGGAAGTGCCGCCAAGTTGCCGAAATACCGTTTTATTACCTCTATGGCGGGGTCAACGTAAAGCCTTCCCGCGGGGCAGTCAAGTATGGCAATTCTGTGGAATATATAAGGCAAAAGCTCCTTGTATTGCTCTCCCATAACGAATATAGGAAAGGGGCAACCGACTCTCAACAAAAGCTCCGCACAGCCCTCACTCACCGCTATTATTCCCACCGCATCTGTGTGAGCAAGCTCTCTTTCGTCCGTTTTTTCGTCGAAAAACAGTATTCTTGCGGTATGCTTCGCCTCGGCACTCTTCTCCCCCGCAACGCATATTCTGCCCGTGACGCACTCTCCCTCACCCCCGAATATTCTGCCGAAACACTCGATCATACCATTCCTCCGCCATCTTATTGAATTTATCGTTCCGCTTAATCGCTCTTTATATGCAAAAGATGTTAAATTTATCTTTTCAGGGTATTGATTTCAATCTTTTTTTGTGGTATAATGTAAAATAGATTATTATGGTCATAATGTATATAGGAGATTTAATATGATAATTGCTTTAGAAGACGCAAAATACAAGCTTATCGGAATGAGAGCCGATATTGACGACCTTGGCTCTGCACTCCGCATAGACGAGCTTAAGGTCACCGCAGAGGAGCTTGACTGCCAGACACTTGACCCCGATTTCTGGTCAAATCAGGAGAATTCCTCAAAGGTCTTGCAGCAGCTCAAGCAGACAAAGGACACCATTGAGGGCTACGAGGAGCTGAAGAGCCGTCTTGAGGACGCTATCACCTTGGCTGAAATGGCTATCGAGGAAAACGACGAGAGCTATATCGACGAGGTTCAGTCGGAGCTTGACGAAATATCAAAGACCGCGGAATCCAAGAGAATAGAAATACTCCTTTCGGGCGAGTACGATAAGAACAACGCCATCGTTTCCTTCCACCCCGGTGCGGGCGGAACGGAGGCTCAGGACTGGGCACAGATGCTTTACCGTATGATAACCCGTTGGGCAGAGCGTAAGGGCTACAAGTATAAGCTCATCGACTGGCTTGACGGCGACGCGGCAGGTATCAAGAGTGCCACCATTATGGTTGAGGGACTTAACGCTTACGGTTACCTCAAGGCAGAAAACGGAGTTCACAGACTTGTCCGCGTATCCCCCTTTGATGCGGCAGGACGCAGACAGACCTCCTTTGCTTCCATTGAAGTAATGCCCGAATTTGACAATATTGATAAGGTTGAGATCCGCGACGAGGATATTGAAGTAACGGCACACCGTTCCAGCGGTGCGGGCGGTCAGCACATCAACAAGACCGACTCCGCAATAAGAATACTTCACAAGCCTACGGGTATCGTGGTTGGCTGTCAGACCGAGCGTTCACAGCTTCAGAACAAGGAAACCGCTATGAAGATGCTGAAGGCAAAGCTTATGGAGATAAAGCTCCGCGAGCGTCTTGACACCATCGAGGACATTCAGGGCAACAAGGGCAACATCGAGTGGGGCTCACAGATATGCTCCTACGTATTTATGCCCTACACTCTTGCCAAGGACACAAGAACCGGTCACGAGGACGGAAACATCTCCGCAGTTATGGACGGAGAGATAGACGAGTTCATCAACGAGTATCTCAAGATGAACGCGAAGAATTCGTAATTCAAAATTTCCATAATAAAAAATCCCAAAAACCAAGAAATTTGGTTTTTGGGATTTTTGCTTTTTAGCAATCAAATACTATCTATTATATTTCCTTTCACGAATCTCATTTTCCAACATCTCATTTCTTCTTTCTTCTAGCCTTATCTTTTCTTCGTTATATCGTTTTTGATCATTGTTATACCGTCTTTGCTCCTCGGCAATTCTATCAAGCGATTCTCGCTGTTCTTCTCTGAATTTTTCCGCCTTAAGCCGCTCTTCCTTTTCAAATGCCTCTCTTCTAGCTCTCTCTTGTCTATCCCTCACGGATTTATCGTCCAACAGCAACGCCTCTTTTACCGAATCTGCTCTCCCGTGTTCCATAAAGTCTATAAGTCTGTAAATTTTTCTTAATTCTTTATCGTCTTTATGAATAACATTGTTTGATGCCACCTTTTCTTCATACTCAGATAACTGTTTTTCAAGGTCTTTTATAAGAGTATGAGATTTCTCCATCTCAGCAGATAATGCTGTGTAATTGTCATCTATTGCTTTTTTCACTGCTGCATCATATTCCTTCATGCGTTTAAGATCGATTGCTCTGGCTCGGGACAATTCATCTTGTTCCGCAGATGAAAGTTTCATTGCTTTATCAACCAAGCTCCTTCTAATTGTAATTATCACAATTCCAATTACAATCAAAGCAACCAAGTACTTCCAACCGCCAATTTTTATATACAAGGCTGGATATATATCCACCATAAAAAACAACGACATTCCTATAAAAAGCAACGCAGCGAGTCCTAATATTCCACCTATGAATGATAAAATCGATTTCATTATTAGTCCTCCAAACTCAACCAAGTCATAATTATTGAAACTATAATTAACGGCACCTCAAATAAGACCGTCATATATATAGCCGACGGAACATCTCCGCACGGTGCTTGTCCGATCCAGCCTATGTTGTAATTCGAGAGCGTGTAATTAAACACCAAATATCCCGAACGAATAATTGCTGCCAAACTTACCAATAGAGAGATTAAAGGCAGCAAGCATCCTCCTTTAGCATGCATACTTTTTCGTTTTAGCATCTCTTTATGCAAACTATCAGCCGTTGATTCGGGCGGGGTAATATTGTGACTTTTCACGTTTTTTTTCAAATCAGCTATTCTCTTTTGCTCTTTGCTAATCTCTTGCTTTAAATCCATTGTTTTGCATATGTCATCAAACAATTGGTGCAAAGCCAACAACTCTTGTTCTTTTCTTTCAGAAATGTTGTCCATAATATCCTCCTGACACATATCGTTATTTACATTATAACCTATTTCAGGTTAAATGTCAATACCCTGAAACAGATTATGTTATAATTTTTCGAGAGGTGATAGCGATGTATAAAAGAATTAGAGATTTGCGTGAAGATAGAGATATGACACAAACTCAAATTGCCAAAGTGCTTGATATGTCACAAACAGGATATTCCAAATACGAAACAGGAGAAAACGACCCTTCGACTATTGTCTTGATAAAATTAAGTCGGATCGTAGCCATG
>JAZOUQ010000135.1:0-2470 GCA_045658185.1 Eubacteriales bacterium | reverse complement strand
TTGGCGGAGAGAGAGAGATTCGAACTCTCGGTAGGGTATTAGCCTACACACGATTTCCAGTCGTGCGCCTTAGACCAACTCAGCCATCTCTCCAATCGACCCGAATATTATACCATATAAAAAAACAAAAATCAAGAGCTTTTTGAAAAATATTTTATTTTTTTCAAAAAACTCTTGCATTTTTTAAAGCTTTGTGGTATACTATTTATCGTGATGTAGTATTGAATACTACTTTTAAAAGTTTTATCAATAATTTGTCATAGAACGAGGTGCTATATGAACGCGGTTGCGAAAATAAATTGCGATACAAATTCCATCTACAAACCGAGAAAAAAGAGAACAAGACTTTGCGACAGAGTTCTTCCCTCCTACACCAAGGGCGAAGAAATATTCAATATGGTCACTCATATCGTAGGCGGCGGAATAGGTGTTATTGCTCTTGCACTGTGTGTATTAAAGGCGGCATTTGAGGGCAATACTCTCGGTGTGATCTGTAGTGCCGTATTCGGCGTTTCTATGATAGCTCTTTACACTATGTCCAGCATCTACCACGGATTAAAGGTGGGAACGGGTAAAAAGGTTTTTCAGATAATGGATCACTGCACCATATATTTTTTGATTGCCGGAACGTACACACCTATGCTGATATGTGCATTGGCAAAAAGTCATCCCGTTGCCGCTTATCTGACCCTTGCGGCTGTTTGGGGACTTACTGCTCTTTCCGTCACGCTCACCGCCATTGATATAGAAAAATACAAGGTTTTCAGTATGGTGTCGTATATCGGAATGGGTTGGGCGATAATATTTTCGATAAAATGGATGTTCCAAGCAATCGGTCCTGTGGGCTTTGCTCTGCTTCTCGCAGGCGGTCTGCTCTATACAGGAGGAACGCTGTTCTTCCGTGCAGGACGAACGAAAAGATATTTTCACTCGATTTTTCACATTTTTGTTCTGCTGGGCAGTATAACTCACTTTTTGTGCGTATTTTTCTTTGCAATATAGGAGGTAATTATGAAATCCAAGATAACTAAAATAATCCGTATACTTACCGTTGCTCCCGTAATGGCTCTTGCCACGCTTATAACGCTTTTCGTATATAACGCTGACATTTTCGGCGGTACTCATAATTTTATATTTTCCGTTTTCTTTCTTTTTATCCTTCCTATATGTGCCTATCCGCTTCAGCCCTTTATTCCCTATTTCAAGAACAAGGGACGCGAGGGGCAGCGTAATTTGGCTATGGTATTTGCCGTAGGCGGTTACGTAGCGGGTTGTATTACCAATCTGTTTTTGAATGCTCCTGTATATTTGTGGCTGATATATCTTGATTATCTCATATCTGGGGCGTTGGTAGTTATCATTAACAAGGTCTTTCGTCTTCGTGCAAGTGCCCACGCCTGCGGTATTACGGGCCCCGGTGCACTTCTCTGCTACATGGGTATTCCTGTGGCTCTTATCCCTACCGCAATTCTCTATATTGCGGCTCTGTGGGCAAGTATTGAAATGAAACGTCATACTCTGTGGCAATTCCTCGGCGGTGCTGTAATTCCCCTTGCTGTTTTAGGATTTTTGCATTTTGTATTAATATAAGAAAAAGCTGAGTCATTAAATGGCTCAGCTTTTTTATCATTCTACCGCATATTTTTGATACGTAAGTCTTGTGTCGTCGGTAGATACCTTCGAGGATATACTCGTTTGGTTTTTATCTATTCTGCCTACCTGAACACAAACGTATTTTCTTCCGGTTATATCGTCATATGCCGAGGTAACAAAGCAGCTTGTAGGTATGGTTTCCCATCCCGTTTTGCCCGATACTATTTTTATATCAGAGCCGTTACCCGCCCAAGGAGCTCCTGCGGATCCCCAACGGTAAGCTTCCAACCTGCCTGTATACCAGTCGCTCCACATATCTACCGTTTGGCTATGTTCTCCACCCTCATATACGTCAGCACTATACATACCGGTTTTAGTTATGACCGCAGTTGCCGTTTCGTTGTTCATAACAGCAGCCATGATGGCAGCCATCTCTCGAGCTGTGGTGTAATGATTTTCGTTGTAAAGTCCTGTGCAATTTGTGAAATGCGTACCTGTCAGTCCCATTTCAGCGGCCTTTTGATTCATAAGTGAAACAAATCCTGCCTCACTGCCCGACACATAATCAGCCAATAACCAACAAGCAAAGGTATCCGATTTATAAATAACCATATGCAACGCATCCTCAACGGTTACCTGATACCCCGTCTTCCATTCGAATGCAGTAGAGCCACCCGCGTTGCTTCCGCTTGAATACTTAGTCATCATATCCTGCGTAACTGTAAGCAATGCGTTGGGGTCTTTCGCATTCTCACAGGCAACCAGAAGTGTCATAACCTTTGTCATTGATGCGGGATATATCTTTGTATCCATATTTTTTCCCGCGACCGCTCTGTTATCGGTTATGTCAACAAGTGCGATCGCCGCAGACTTTATG
>JAZOUQ010000134.1:0-7175 GCA_045658185.1 Eubacteriales bacterium | reverse complement strand
CCCCGAACAGGTTAAGGAAACCTGCTTGTTGAACCGTAACGTTATCCCTGTGTTAGCCGTCGGTGACGAGGAATATATCACCCCGTTTGCAAAAATAATACCGAGAGGAATAATTGCGTAAAAAAAGACTAAACCGTTATGGTTTAGTCTTTTATGTTATTTACGTATTCTTTTGCTCGTTCAATATCCTTGTCTATCTGCTCTGCCATTTTGTCGACCGAGTCGAATTTGGTTTCACATCGGATAAAGTGGAGAAATTCAACCGTAATTTTCTTGCCGTAAAGATCTCCTTCAAAATCAAACAGATGTGATTCCACGCAAAGAATATGGGTGTTTACCGTTGGACGTAAGCCCACGTTGGTAATTCCGTACTTTTTTTGTCCGTCTACCCGAACAGCCGTAACGTAAACACCGTATTTGGGCATCAGCTGTGAGCTGTGGGGAATAAGATTTACCGTAGGGAAGCCCAGCCTTCTTGCAAGATGCTGACCGTCTACTACGGTGGAGGTGACTGAGTAATGTCTGCCCAGATATTTGGCGGCATCTTCTATTTGTCCGTCGGCAACCAATTGGCGTATAAATGAGGAGCTGACGGTGACACCGTCTTTTTGAAAATCCCCCACCACGGTAACGCCAATTCCGAGAGGCTCACAGATCTCTTTTATGAGTGCGGGAGTTCCTTTTGCCTTTTGACCGAATGCGTAATTGTATCCGCAAACTATGTGTGTAGCCGAAAGTCCGTCAATCAAAATATCCGTCACAAAGCTTTCGGCTGAAATTGAGGTTATTTTTTCGTCGAAGGGAATGCATACTACCGTATCAATGTCAAGTGAGCGAAATATCTCCAATTTTTCTTTTTTGGGTGTGATAAGAGGAACGGAGTTGGGAGCGAAAAAATTCTTCGGAGGCTGGTCAAAGGCGAAAACGCAGGTGGGAACGCAAAGTTCTCCAGCGGTTTTTTTCATTTCATTCAAGACCTGCATATGCCCCGTATGTACTCCGTCAAAGCACCCGAGAGCAACTACCTGCCTTCTTCTCGGTAAATTTTCAAGGCTGTCAAAAGCTTTCATACGGAATCCTCCTTTCCCAACTTTAAAAATATTTTACCACACATCAATATAAAATAAAAGACCTATTTGTAAATTTTTGCAAATTCAAAAAAATCGGGGCGAAAACGCCCCGATTTTTTATCATTCAATTACGCAAGCTTTGCTTCAAGTCTTTCTCTTATCGCCTTTATAAAGCCGATGGAGTTGACAGCCGTTGCGGTGTAGCCCTCGCTGACAAGTCCCACAAGGTCCTTGGTCATAATGCCGTCGTTGAGGGTGGCGATACAAGCCTCTTCCAGCTTGTCGGCAAATGACATAAGCTCGGGAAGCTCGTCAAGCTCACCTCTCTTGCGGAGTGCACCCGACCAAGCGTAGATGGTCGCCATAGGATTGGTGGAGGTGTCCTCGCCCTTGAGGTAGCGGTAGTAGTGACGGGTAACGGTGCCGTGAGCCGCCTCGTACTCGTAGTTTCCGTCGGGAGAAACGAGAACGGAGGTCATCATAGCGAGAGAGCCGAATGCGGTTGAAACCATATCGGACATTACGTCGCCGTCATAGTTCTTACAAGCCCAGATGTAACCGCCCTCACTTCTGATAACACGTGCGACCGCGTCGTCGATAAGGGTGTAGAAATACTCTATACCAAGCTCGTCGAACTTAGCCTTGTATTCGTTATCAAATATCTCTTGGAAGGTAAGCTTAAATGTCTGGTCATACTTCTTGGAAATGGTGTCCTTGGTAGCAAACCAAAGGTCCTGCTTTGTGTCGATAGCATACTGGAAGCAGGAACGTGCAAAGGACTCGATAGAGCTGTCCTTATTGTACTGTCCCTGAAGCACACCGCCGCACTCAAAGTCGTATATGGTTTCGCGGAAGGACTCGCCGTTCTCGCCCGTGAACACAAGCTCTGCCTTTCCGGGTCCCGGTACACGGTACTCGGTGGACTTGTATACGTCGCCGTATGCGTGACGTGCAATAGTGATAGGCTTCTTCCAATTTCTGACTGCGGGCTTGATGGAGTCAATGAGAATGGGGGCACGGAAAACGGTGCCGTCGAGTATAGCACGGATAGTGCCGTTGGGGCTCTTCCACATCTCGGTGAGGTTGTACTCCTCAACTCTCTGCTTGTTGGGGGTTATGGTAGCACACTTGACTGCAACGCCGTACTTTTTGTTTGCGTTTGCACTGTCAATGGTTACCTGGTCCTTGGTTCTTTCTCTTTCGGGAAGACCCAGGTCGTAGTATTCTGTCTTAAGGTCAACGAAGGGAATGAGAAGCTCGTCCTTTATCATCTGCCACAGAATTCTAGTCATTTCGTCGCCGTCCATTTCGACCAGCGGCGTTTTCATTTGGATTTTTTTCATAGTTCAATACCTCCGAACAGTTTGAAAAATTGTTTTTATCAGTCGTTGCTGTGTGCTTTATAGTAGTTCATAAGACAACCGTCGAGAATTATCTCCTTTTCGTCCTCGGTAAGACCCTTGACGTAAAGGGTTATATCGGAAACCGAGCCGTCTGCCTTGACTACCTTTGCGGCAAATTCTTCCTTGCCGTCGATTATAGCCTGACGAATGCCCTCGACGAATACGTAATCACCCACCTCATAGGGGAATTCCGTACCCTCGGCGAGGGTGAAGGGAAGTATACCCCAGTTGATACAGTTGGAGCGGTAACGCTTGGTAGCAAACTCGTAGCAGATGTTGGCAAAGCCGCCAAGCACCTTCTGACAGGAGGCAGCCTGCTCACGTGCAGAGCCGTCACCCGGCTTGTTTGCGAATACGCAAGAGCCGAACTGTGTGTTAGCTATAAGCTCTGATGCGTTGCCGACAGCACCGAGAACACGAGTGAGCTCGTCGGGGTTCTCTCCGTTTCTTCTTGCCGCCTCAACAGCCGCAACTGCCTTGGAGTTTCCAACGTATTCTGGAACTCTGCGGGAGAGTGCGAACTCAGCAAGACGCAAGGGGTTGGAACGGTAAGACGAGGTTTGGCCCGAGGGGATAAGCTCGTCGGTGGTGGTTACGGGGTCACGGATAACAGCCGCAAGCTTTACCAAGAGATTGTCAGCAAGCTCGTACTGTGTGGGCCAGTCGGTGATGTTAGGACCGAAAACAAGCTCTGCGTCAGCGTCTGCCTTGCCGTAGCCGTAGTAAACTCTCTTTTCGTAAACGCTTCTGTCGTAGTTATATTCGTGGGGAGTGTAGTCGTAGTCAATATCGGTAGCCGCAGTGATATAACCGCCGTTTGCCGCCGTTGCCGCAATACTTCTTGCGTCCATAAGAGCAACGCCCGAAAGCTGACCCTCACCGGGCTTTGAGCCTTCACGGTTGGGGAAGTTACGGGTGGTGTGGCGGAGGGACAGTCCGTTGTTTGCGGGAACGTCTCCTGCACCGAAGCAAGGTCCACAGAAAGAGGGTTTGATAACCGCACCCGCCTTGAGCAGCTCGGTGGTAGCACCTATCTTGGTAAGCTCAAGAGAAACGGGGACGCTTGTGGGATAAACGGACAGGGAGAAGTAATCCGCACCCGTGCTCTTGCCCGTAAGAATTGCCGCTGCCTCGTCGATGCTGTCGAACATACCGCCCGCACAGCCTGCGATAATACCCTGATCGGCAAGAACGCCGCCGTTCTTTACCTTGGAACGAAGGTCGAGCTTACATTTGCCGAACTTCTTTGCGGCTTCCTCTTCAACCTTTGCGAGTATCTCGTCTGCATTCTCGAGAAATTCGTGAATGGTGTAAGCGTTGGAGGGGTGGAAGGGCAGAGCTATCATAGACTCCATCTTGTCAAGGTCTATCTCGATCATAGAGTCGTAGTAAGCAACGTTTCCGGGACGAAGCTCCTTATAATCCTCGGGACGTCCGTGTGCCTCGTAGTGCTTTTTAACTACCTCGTCAGTTTCCCAAATGGAGGACAGACAGGTGGTTTCGGTGGTCATAACGTCGATTCCATTACGGAAATCGATAGGAAGATTTTTAACACCGGGTCCAACAAATTCAAGCACCTTGTTCTTCGCAAAGCCGTTTGCGAAGGTAGCACCAACGAGAGCGATCGCCACGTCGTGAGGACCGATACCGCGTCGAGGTGTACCCGTAAGGTAAACCAGAACTACCTCGGGGGTCTTTATGTCGTAGGTGTTTTTAAGCAACTGCTTTACAAGCTCAGGTCCGCCCTCTCCGATACCCATAGTACCGAGAGCACCGTAACGGGTGTGAGAGTCCGAGCCAAGTATCATTCTGCCACAGCCTGCAAGTTCTTCTCTTGCGAAGGAGTGGATAACGCTCTGGTTTGCGGGAACGTATATACCGCCGTATTTTTTAGCGGCAGAAAGACCGAACACGTGGTCGTCCTCGTTTATAGTACCGCCGACGGCACAAAGGGAGTTGTGGCAGTTGGTCATAGCGTAAGGAATGGGAAATTCCTTAAGACCGCTTGCACGTGCCGTCTGTATAATGCCAACGTAGGTAATATCGTGAGATGCGAGTGCATCAAACTTTATTCTCATCTGACCTTCAGTGTCGGATACGTTATGAGCATTCATAATGGAATATGCGATAGTGCTTTTTCTTGCCTCGGCGGCGGGAACAGAGGCGGAAGCCTGAGGCTTACCGTCTACCAAATAAACGCCGTTTGCCGTTAACTTTATCATTTCGTATATCTCCTTGATTTTAATATCATTTAATTATAACTTAATAATACAAAAATGTCAAGTGGAATGGGGTTATTAAACGATTTTTTTACAATCTTTTCAAAGAAAATTCGACGCAGTGGGCGATTTTTGGCAAAATAACGATAAAAAACTATTGAAATAGAAAAAGGAAAGTGATATAATATTATACAATTTATAGAAGAAAAGGAGAGGCTATGGTAGGACTTGGTACGATAGTGAACGTTATCGCAGTTGTGCTTGGAGGACTTATCGGTCTGCTTTTCAAGAGGGGACTGAAGGAACGCTTCAGGGAAACACTTGCCTCGGCGTGCGGACTTGCCGTTATATTTATAGGTGCGGCGGGTGCGTTTGAGATGATATTTACCGTTGAGGGAAACAGGCTTTCGTCGGGCAACACGATGCTTATCGTTATTTCACTTGTCCTCGGCGGACTTGTGGGCGAGCTGATAAATATCGAGGCGAGGCTTGATTCTCTCGGGGGAATGCTGAAAAAGGCGGTTAAGGCAAAAGAGGATAACAAGTTCGTTGAGGGATTTGTAACGGCGTCCCTTGTGTTCTGCGTAGGTGCTATGGCAATATGCGGCCCTATCGACGAGGCACTTACGGGAGATTCCACCACTCTTTACGTCAAATCCATACTCGATATGATAATGGTTATGGTTCTTACCGGTGTTTACGGTGTGGGGGCGATATTCTCCGCCTTGGCGGTGGGAATATATCAGGGATTTTTTACCTTGTTCGGCGTGTTCATATCAGGATTTATAACGGACTCTCTTATAAGCTGTATTTCGGGCGTTGGCTCGGTGCTTATATTTGCGGTGGGTGTTAATCTTATCTGGCAAAAGAAGCTCCGCGTGGGTAACCTTTTACCTGCACTTCTTATTCCCGTCGTATGGGAAGCAATAAAATACGTACCTCTGCTGTGGCAGAAATAAAAACAGATATAAAAAGGAGAAGAAAATGGAAACTGTTAAGAAGTATTTGAAGCGTTACTTTATCGACGCTATGGGTGCTATGGCACTCGGACTGTTCGCCTCGCTGTTGATAGGCACTATCTTTGATACCGTGGCGGATTTTACTAATCTTGAATTTCTCAAAACCATAGCTACCTACGCCAAAGCGGCAACGGGAATGGCAATAGGCGTGGCTATTGCGTACAGACTTAAGGCTGACCCTCTAGTTATATTTTCCTGTGCGGCAGTGGGCGCTATGTCAAATGCTACGGGTGCGGTCATAAACGGCGGCTCTATCGGTGCTTGGGCGGCGACAGCAAAGGTGGGCGAGGGAGTATTCTACTCCGCAGGACCTGCGGGAGCATTCTTTGCCGTAATAATCGCGGCTGAGATAGGAATGCTGGTGTCTAAAAAGACCAAGGTCGATATATTGGTGACCCCCGTTGTTACCTTGCTCGTTGGCTTTGCGGCAACGTGGGCGGTTTGTCCTCTTGTGTCTTACGTAATGTACTATCTGGGTACGTTTATCTCTTGGGCGACTACCATTCAGCCTTTACTTATGGGTATCGTGGTGGCCGTGGTTATGGGAATTATTCTTACGCTTCCTATATCCAGTGCGGCTATATGTGCTATGATATTCTCGGCATCGGCACTTGAGGCGGCTATCCTTGCGGGAACGGCAGAGGGCTTTATGCTGGCAGGCGGAGCTTGTGTAGCGGGCTGCTGTGCACAGATGGTTGGATTTGCTACCGTAAGCTTCAGAGAAAACAAGTGGGGCGGCGTGGTTTCTCAGGGACTTGGCACGTCAATGCTTCAGATGGGCAATATAGTAAAGAAGCCCGTTATATGGGTAGCTCCCACACTTGCATCTGCGGTAACGGGACCCTTGTGTACAATGGTATTTAAGCTTAAGTGTCAGGGTGTTGCGGCAGGTATGGGTACTTGCGGACTTGTAGGTCCTATCGGTGTTATAAACACGATGAAGGGCGAATGGGACACTATGATGTGGGTAGGTCTTGCTCTTATCTGCGTTGTTCTTCCCGCTGTCCTCTCCTTTGTATTCAACGAGATTATGAGAAAGCTTGGTTGGATAGAAACGGGCGATATGAAAATAGATGCTTAAATAACAAAAAGGAATTGAGTCACATCGGCTCAATTCCTTTTTTTAGTTTTGTGACAGGTTTTCGCTACCTTTTTGAAAAAAGGTAGCACCAAAAACTTTATGGACAAATATGGCTTGTCTGTAAGGTGAAGTTTGTACTGTCATTTGAAGTTATTCGCACATACAAGAGGCTCCCTCCGGGAGGGAGCTGTCACCGTGAGGTGACTGAGGGAGAGTGCGTGACAATAAAATAACATCAAACCTCATTCTCTCGCACTCTCCTTCCGTCACTTGCTTCGCTCGTGCCACCTTCCTCTCGGAGGAAGGCTATAAAACAATTCCGCCCAAACGGGTCGTCAAGGGTGCCGACCCCTACCATTATTATGTTCTAACATCGTGCGAGT
>JAZOUQ010000133.1:0-1546 GCA_045658185.1 Eubacteriales bacterium | reverse complement strand
TACGATCCGACTTTATTTTCCTTGAGCATATATTTAATACCACTTATCACCGAAATATCGGAACCGTATTTATGGGTGGGCGTACAGCCAAGCACACGCATAAGCTTTCCCAAAATGCCCGACATTGCGTCCACCGAGGTGACGATGCCCATTCTTCTGGGATAAAAGATACCGAAGGCAAGCTTCATATCGGTGAAGCTTGAATGGTTCATCAAAATAAGGCAAGGCTCCTTACCAACAAGCTCCATTCTCTCCGTGGTATATGAAAATTTGGTTTTCTTCAGCGTGGGTGCGGACACTACACGGACGACCGTCGCAAGAAAACGGCTGGGCTTCATCGGTTTCTTATGCTTCAGGCGGGGAAGCTTCAAGACCTCGTCATAGGAAAGATTGCGTACTTTGATCTTCATAAATATATCCTTTCTGTTTTTTATTCTATTGCTTACGGTATTTGCCGGGTGTTGTTCCGAAGCGTTTTTTAAATTCCTTGTGGAAGTAACTGCTGTTTTCGTAGCCAACGTGAACGATAATGTCGCCAATGGGCGTATCGGTGGTGCGGAGCAGGTCGCGGACAACGGAAAAACGCTCACGCATAAGCAGTTCCTTAAAGCTCACTCCGAAATTGGCACATATCCAACGGCTGAGGTAGGGGGCGGAAAGTCCCAGATATTCCGCAAGCTCGGTAAGGGTTGCCGTGCTGTATGACGTTCTTATATATTTGGTTATCTTCTTTTTGGTTTTCTCCGCGTAGGTAGAGCCTTCGACGGGGGTGTCGGGGGCATCGTTCAGCTCACACAGATAACAGATAAGCATTCGGACGGATTGCTCCAAAAGGTAGTCGCTCTTACCGTCGCGAAGCAGGGAAGAATATACCATATTTTCAACCAGATTGCCTATCTCTATATTTTGCGAACAGCTGAAAACACGAAAACGGTCGGTGTCCTTATCAAGCAGAGCCTCAAGGTGCTTGGTCTTTATTGCCGAGTCGTGGCGAATGGAATTGAGCATATTCTCAAAAAGCTCTGCGGAGATTATTATATTTATACCCACGTCGCCCTCGCCCGATGCACTTATGGAGTGCTTGGTGTTTTTGCCCAGAGCGATAAGGTCGCCTGACGACACGCTTACCTTGGTTTCGCCTACCTCGTGGGTTATTGAGCCTTGGCAGACGTACATCAGCTCAACGTAGTCGTGAGTATGCTCGGGAAAGCTGTGAAAACGGGGGTGAGGGCGGAGAACTATGGGGGATGCAGGCTCTCCAGCGGATACGCTTGACATTGTACGCCTCTCTATTATAAAACGTCCCGATTTGGAATACAGCCTTTGGTGACTCTTGCTGTTGTCGGCGTCCCTCTCCGAGCTTTCTATAAGCTCCATTCTCTCGGTCAACCGCCGTACAGTTTCTTCTCTCATTCGCGTCCCCCCTTTCGTATCTATATCAAAATTATAACACAAATTTGCTCTCGTTTCAAGAGGGGAGATTAAAAAAAGACACTTTTTTGGTAAAAAATCAACCTTAATATACGGGGGCGTATATGTTACAATA
>JAZOUQ010000132.1:0-3055 GCA_045658185.1 Eubacteriales bacterium | reverse complement strand
CGTGGGAATATCGCATTCAATATCCGGATTCTCACGCATAATGGTAACCAGCTCGGAAAGTATGATATTCTTTGTCTTGGTAGTTGTTTCAAACCCGTATACGTGTTCCCTCTCATCTGTCATTCTGTCCACCCTCTCACGCATATACAGCGATGGGTAACGGTATTTGTTCCAAAGCACACGCATCGGGTGGCGGCTGTAATTGGTTTCGACACCTATCAGAGCCGTGTTGTAATACATTCCAAGGCAATACAGCTGTTCGGCATAAAGCTCCTCGTCCATTCTTTGTTTTTGGAGAGTGGCTACCGTATGACCGTCGGGATTGAATATGACCTTTGCCGTAAAATAGTCCTCGCCCATATCGGCTGTATCTCCACCTATGACGTAAGGGGCTCGTGCGGTAATATATCCCTCTCTGTCCCGTCTTACTTGCGGCTCTTCGTGTATCCTTATGTATCCCTCACGTCGTTCCACAAATTGGATGTCGCTGATGGTATATTCAACGTCCTCTATCTCGCCGCTCTTGTTTTTGATAGGAACAGCTGTCTTTTTATATTCAAACCATCCCACCCGGGGAGGCGGCAGAGCTTGGGCAGCTATTATGCGATTGTTGATTGCTTCTTTATCGAAAATACAATCTCCAGAAGAGATAAACGCCTCATCCGGGGAGCAAGGATATTCCTGGCATATTGATCTTTTATCAAGATAACTCTCATATTTCTCGCAATACCACGCTATCTGCTCGCGGTCAAGCCCCATATTACGAAGCACCTGTATACGGTCGATCAGCCACTTGTCGTCTGTGTTAAGCAGCTCATATCTGTTGCTTCGATATTCCGACGTTCTCCACCAGCCGTAGAAAAGCGTGATACACGCTCCGCTTCTCCACAGGTCACGAAATTCGTTAAAACCGTTGGCGGTAGATTCATATACGCAAAAGGCATCCTTTGTCATTGCCTCTCCGATACTCTTCTGAAGGTCGGACAGAGTACACTTGTAAAACGCAGCCTCCGAAAGGTGAACGAAATTAAGGGTCTTTGAACGGGCGACCTGCTCCGTAGCGGTAGCCACACGCCAAGACGAATTAAGACGGCCAAAGAACAGCTCGTTGGCACTGTTAAAGCGTTCCGTAGGCTTAAGCACGGACGGAAGCCGTGAATATACCATTCTCGCCTTATCGTTGAATATGGTGCGGGTGTTTTGAGAACAGTCCGCCAGGGTAAAGCCCGAGAAGTTCTTTTGCGTTATGGCATACGAAAGCTGTATAGCGGTGATAAGACTTGTGAAGCCCTGCTGTCTGCCTTTAAGTATGACGTACGGGCGTCCCGTTCCCTGCTTTTCAAATTGGTCTATGAAGTCACGCTGTACCTCGTTCAGGAAGAACGGAACCGTATCCTGATGCTTATCAACGATATCAAATGCAAGTTCAATAAGCAGATAAGGTTTACTCCTGATCTCATCTCGAAGATGTGGTTCGGTAAGCACCTTCCTTACGGAAGCTTCAACAAGCTTACGGTCGTATTCTATATCACCGTATTGCTGCCAACGTTCCTTTCGCTTGGCTATAATATCCGAAACTGTGAGCATTACAGATCCTCAAAGCGAGGAACATCACTCTTATCGTCGGAATTAACGGGCTTTGAGGCATATCCGTATCGGGCCATCCACAGTCCCGCAAGCTTGGATGGAAGCTGTCCCGTTTCAAACTTTTGTCTTGCGTCCACCTCGCACTCCTCTCGAATACACTCCACCACAGCGGAAAAATCATTGTTTGATGAATACGTCTGATGAAACGCCTGTCGCGAGATCTTCTCGTAAGCACAAAAACCCTCTATGGTGTAGGTCAAAGGTCGAGACTGTTCAATTACTCTCTCCCTCTCTCCCTCGACCATTCGTGTTTTCACGGTGTGTTCGTCACACCATTTTTTGTATCTTGTCCAGGCGGCGGCAAGAGCCGCAGCCGTTTTAAACTTCTTTTCTCTCGCCGTTGCCCACACCGCCCTTCCAAGAGAGTGAAAAATGAAAAAAGGTGAAAAGGCATACGTATGGCTTTTTTAATATAAAATCAAAAAAGCACACATAGCTTTTCACCCAAAAGTATAAAGAGCAAGGAGTCTTTATACCCGCCGCGGAATATATTCCCTGCGGCTATTTTTATTATACCGTCGTGGGCGACACACTTCAAGACTTTCTTAAAAAAAATTATAAAAAATTTTTTCTTGCTCTTTTTTCAAGTGCTAAAAGGGCTCTCACGGTCTTGCCGTAACAGCCCTTGCGTGTGCGTGTGTGCATATGTACACGCCGACGCGCACCTTATCCACGTCAACTTTCGTCTTTGAGTTTCCCCACGAATTTTAATCCCTTGCTCCTCGCCACAATATCCTTTTCCTCGTAAAGCTCATACCAAAAAAGCACCGCCCCGTTCTCGGTGTTTGCAAGTACTCGGTATCTTAGCTCCTGCCCTCTCGCTTTCATGATATGTCTTATCTCTCTCGCTCGGTCGTAAGACTCTTCAGCTCCCTCCACATCATAACCTTGCTCGGCAAGAAAGGAAAATCCCAGCTCGTTTATCTGCCGCGTCGCCTCCTCACCGAGTATGTCGAATATATCAGGCTCGTATGCCTTTTCTTTTTCAGTCAGTTCCATTGTAACTCCTTTACCATAAAATTTCTTCGTCCTTATCCGCTCCCCACGGCGGTACATCCGCAATCGTATTGCTCTTATACATAACTACCGAAACATACCAAGAGGCATTATACTCGTTATACCGAGAAAAACAACGTACAAACCGGTAGCCCTTATACTTCTTTTCCCAATACTCACGGTCGTCCACTCTCTCTTTTGCCAGCTTCTCCACACCACGAGGTGTGATCTTTCCGTCGCGGGGCTTAGGCTCTACGGGCTTTTTGAGATTTCTTGAACAACAAAAACGTTTTTTGCCCTTAGGATCCTTCGTGCAGTACTTTGCCGCTGTTTCGGGTCCGAATCTGTCAGGTTGATATCTATCGGCATTCACGCGAACGCCCAGTGTCCACGTATTCTCCATAACGTCGCG
>JAZOUQ010000131.1:0-16041 GCA_045658185.1 Eubacteriales bacterium | reverse complement strand
CAAGAGGCTTGGTGTCATCTACTGTTTCGTCGTAAACGCAAATAAGGTCTGCTTCTGCCTTACCCGTATCTCTGCCTCTGAGTCTGTATACCTTCTTGAAATGAGGTGTTGTGATTTTTCCTACGTTTTCACTTATCTTTATTTTAGGTGTGATAGTTCCGTCCTTGTTTTCAATAGCACATACCTTATATACTCCACCGAAAACGGGATCGCTCTTTGCTGTTATAAGTCTTTCTCCAACTCCAAAGGCATCTATCTCTGCACCCTGACGAATAAGCTCACGTATAATATATTCGTCCATCGAGTTTGAAACGACTATCCTACATTCGGTAAGACCTGCATCATCAAGCATTTTTCTTATTTTCTTGGTCAGATACGTAACGTCACCTGAGTCAAGACGAACCCCGCATTTTGTGATACCGCGAGGAATAAGCACTTCTTTAAATGCTTTTATTGCGTTAGGCACTCCGCTTTCAAGTACGTTGAATGTATCGATAAGAAGTGTTGCGTTGTTGGGATAGATCTCACAATAAGTCTTAAACGCCTCATACTCCGTGTCAAACATCTGCACCCAAGAGTGTGCCATCGTACCCGTAGCAGGAACGCCGTAAGCCTCGTCAGCTATGGTACAAGCCGTAGCTCCGCAACCGCCTATATATGCTGCTCTCGCTCCGAGAATTGCAGCATCAGCACCCTGTGCACGACGAGAACCGAACTCGCTTATTGCTCTTCCCTTTGATGCTCTCGTTATTCTCGCGGCTTTTGTTGCGATAAGCGACTGGTGGTTTATCATCATCAAGACATACGTTTCTATAAACTGTGCTTCAATAACAGGAGCTCTGACTATCATAAGAGGCTCTCCCGGGAATACAACCGTTCCTTCAGGTATAGCCCAAATATCTCCGTTAAACTTGAATTCAGACAGATATTTTAAAAACTCTTCTGAAAAACATCCCTTAGTGCGAAGATATTCTATATCATCATTATCAAAGTGAAGATCATTTATGTATTCAATTACCTGCTCAAGACCTGCGGCAATAGCATATCCTCCGTTGTCAGGATTATCGCGATAGAAAACGTCAAAATAAACTATATTATCCTTCATACCGTTTACAAAATATCCGTTTGCCATTGTCAGCTCGTAAAAGTCGCAAAGCATCGTAAGATTTCTTTTAATGTCCTTCATTTTTGCCCTCCAAGCAATTTTTTTTACTTTTTTTTTAATTTTCTATTGTAATTTTGCAAATAAAAATGTATAATAAATTATAATTATTCAAATACCGAAAGGATAGTTTGAAATGAAACACGGGTTTATTAAGGTTGCTTGTGCAAATTGCGTAAGCGTAGTAGCCGATTGTCAGAAGAATGCAGACAATATCATCTCTCTTTACAATGACGCATCCGAAAAAGGCGTTAAAGTATTGGTATTTCCCGAGCTTTGCGTTACTGCAAGCACTTGCGGAGATCTGTTCTTCTCAACCGCACTTTTAAAATCTGCTGAAACTGCCGTTTGCAGAATTGCAGATGCTACAAGAAATTCCGACACTATTATTATAGTCGGTTTTCCTTTAAATGTCAATGATAAACTTTTTAATTGTGCCGCTTTTTGTCAAAGAGGACAAATTCTCGGTATTATTCCCAAAAAAATACTCACTTTTGCAGAAAAAAGATATTTTTCCACCTACAACGGGATAGCAAAGGACGTCCGCGTAGGCGACAGCTCGGCTCTGTTTGGATACGACGTTCTTTTTGAGTGCAAGGAAATTTCAGCCCTGAGAATAGGTATTGAAATAGGAACTGAAGCATTTGCTCCCGTATCTCCTTCCTGCTCTCTTTGTGCAGCAGGAGCTACGTTAATAGCAAATCCTTTTGCCTCCGTAGAAACTGTTGGTGCTGATACTCACAGAAAAACTGCACTATCCGCTCTTTCATCAAAAAACGTGTGTGCTTATATACACTCTGCTGCAGGAGATGGAGAATCCACGACGGACGGAGTGTTCGGCGGTTCTCAAATGATTTTTGAAAACGGTAAAATTCTTGCGGAGCGTCAAGCTCTTTTGGGCGGCAACGGTCTTACCGTTACGGAAATAGACGTAGAGCTCGTTGCAAGTGAACGACGCCGTTCTCAATACTTTATAAACGACGATAGCTGTGAATTTGTAACAGTCGATTTTTCACTTAACGAAACCGACGTAGCTCTCACAAGAAAAATCCCCACATCTCCCTTTATACCTGAATGTAGCCGAGAAAAAAAGGAGAGATGCGAACAAATTTTGACCATTCAGGCAAAAGGTCTTGCACAGCGTATAACCAAGGCGTATGCAAAGACTTGTGTTATAGGTATTTCGGGTGGTCTTGACTCTTGTCTTGCGATTCTCGTTGCGGCTAAGGCTATGGACATTCTTGGTAAGCCGAGAACCGACATAATCGGTGTAACGATGCCCTGCTTTGGAACGACTAAGAGAACCAAATCCAATGCAGAAATATTGTGTGCTGAGCTTGGCACACAGCTCAGGTGCGTTAATATAGGTGCTGCCGTAAAACAGCATTTTTCCGATATTGGACACGATGAAAATGACCACAGCGTAGTGTATGAAAACTCTCAGGCGAGAGAGAGAACTCAGGTCATTATGGATATTGCAAATATGGAAAACGGTCTTGTTGTTGGTACGGGGGACCTTTCAGAGCTTGTACTCGGTTGGGCTACCTATAACGGTGACCATATGTCTATGTATGGAGTAAACGCAGGCGTTCCCAAGACGCTTATACGTCATATAGTGGCATACTGTGCAGATGATGCCGAAGCAAACGGAAAGAACGGACTTGCCGCCGTTTTGCGTGATATTCTCGACACTCCCGTAAGTCCCGAGCTTCTTCCCGCTGATAAGGATGGAAACATTGCTCAAAAAACTGAGGACCTGGTAGGACCTTATGAGATACACGATTTTTACATCTACTATATGCTCCGCTACGGCTTTGCTCCCGATAAGCTTTACCGAATGGCAAAGGTTGCTTTTGACGGAATATACGACGACGAAACGCTGAAAAAATGGCTGAAGAATCTTATTCGCCGTTTCTTTGCCCAGCAATTCAAGCGTTCTTGTCTGCCTGACGGACCAAAGGTAGGTTCGGTCGGCGTATCTCCGCGAGGAGATTGGTGCATGCCAAGCGACGCATCAAGTGCTGAATGGTTGAAATACACAGAATGATTTAACAATTATGAAAACACGGGGCAGTTCCATCTGCCCCGTGTAATTTTTATTTTTTCGAATCATCCAACATCTTATTTACCGTATTAACGAACGCTTCATAAACTTCTTCTTGCTTATCGTCGATTTCAAATTTATATCCTTTTGTATCCTTTGTAACGTATACCTCGTCGTCCTTTAAATATATCGCAAACCTATCTTCTGCTGTGAAAAATTCAATCTTGGTGTTCCAAAAACCTCCGGGACTGTCAAAGCTTCCGTCATATGAAGCCTTTTCGGTAACGGAAAGAAACATATCGGACAACGACCTTGCTTCTTCTCCGTTTATCACAATCTCCGCCCCTTGAAGAAATGCGTCATTATAAAGTGGCGAAGATATAACTATTTCACTACAAGACGAGGCAACCTCCCTCGCCCTTTTCATTTTTGATTTTCCAACCAAAGGATCAACAAGTGTAAGTAACATTATTATAACCAATATTACCGATAAACAAATAGACAACGTAACTATAATAGCTTTATTGCCATTCTTTTTTTTAATATTCATAACGCCTCCTTTTTTCCAGCCCTGAGTGAATTAAGCACCGTTATTACTGCTGCTCCCACGTCGGCAACTATTGCAAGTCCCATAGGGATATCCGTTTTCAAATAGGCAAGAACAACACCAAACAGAAGCACTCCTGCCTTTATCCCAAGCGACAACGCAATATTGATATTTGCTATACGTTCCGTTCTTTTAGATATTTTAACAGCTGTAACTATCTTTTCAGGGGCGTCGTCCATAAGAACAACATCAGCACTCTCAACCGTAAGAGCCGAGCCACAGCCACCCATAGCAATTCCAACGTCAGCCGCAGCTATAACCGCCGAATCGTTAAGTCCGTCACCGCAAAAAGCCGTATATCCTTTTATGCTTCTCTGCTCTTCTGCGATACGACAAAAAGTTTGGAATTTACCGTCAGGAGTATGAGATGAATAATACTCATCTATTCCTGCCAATTCGCAAGTGCTTTTTACAACACTTTCCACGTCACCGCTAACAACAGCAATTCTTTGAACTCCAAGCTTATAAAGTTCTTTTACCGTATCCTTAACTCCGCCCTTTAATCTTGATGAGAAATCCAAGCGTCCGAGCAATACGCCGTCACGTGCTCCATATATACAGGTATTCTCACACGATTCTACCAGTATACCGTTTTCCTCCATCAATTTAGCGTTACCGAAAAGCACTTTAATACCATCTATTGTGCAAACTATACCGCGTCCACCTATATTCTGAATGTCAGATACGTTTTCACTGCAAGAAATGTCACACTCGCGACAAAATGACACCGCCGCTGTATGAGGCGAATGGAGCAAAACCGCTTTGGCAATAGATAAGAATTGTTCTTCCGTAATATCTCCAAAAATTTCCGCACCATCAAAGCTCATCTGAGGCTGTGTAAGCGTTCCTGTTTTATCAAATACTACCGTTGACAATTTTGCAATCCTATCCATAACCTCTCCGCCTCGGAATACAATTCCCGATGCCGCCGCACGTCCTACACCCGCAAAATAAGTGAGCGGAACAGAGAGAACAAGTGAGCAAGGGCAAGATACCACAAGCACCATTATTGCCGCTTTTGCCCATTCCGAAACATTACCTGTTATCAATGCTCCGAGAACAAAAATCGCTAATGCAATGGCAAAAGCAATAGGTGTAAAAACAGCCGCAAACCGACTTATCTTTTTCTCTGCCGAGGATTTTTTCTTAGTTGCCTCCTCCACTGCCTTCTGAAGCTTTGAAGCTACAGAATTTTCATATAGGCTTGTTACTTCTATTTCTACCGCACCGTCTATGAGCATAGATCCCGATATACAAGCTATGCCCTCATAAAGCGACTGAGGTGCGGACTCTCCCGTTACAGACGAAGTATCTGCATATCCACCGCCACTTATAATTTTTCCGTCAAGAGGAATTCTTTCTCCAACTCTTACTATGACCGTTTCGCCAATCTCAACCTCACGCGGAGATACTGATAGCATTTCTTCTCCACGACGGACGGTTACCTGTTCGGAGGTTATTTCTATGAGCTGTGATATATGTTTCTTGGATTTGGAATATGCTGACGAGGATATAGCTTCTCCCAATGAGTACAGATACATCAATGCGACAGCATCAGCGTATTCGCCTATGGCAAATGCCCCCAGCGTAGCCACACACATAAGTGTAAATTCGGTAAATACCTTCTTTTTCCCAAACCCTCTTATCATACCCGAGTATGACTCTATTCCAAAAACAACGTATGCTATTATAGCTGATATTAACGGAATATAAAATGGGATGAATCCCATAAAGCCTATGATTACGAGAATAGCACCTAAAGCATATTTACATATGGCCGATTTTTTATTTTCACCGTGAGAATGCTCGTGGTCGTGACCGCAACAGCAATCGTGATGGTGATGTTCATGATCGTGAGAAGAATGTTCTTCACAATGAGAACAACAACATTCGTGTGTATGCTCCTTATGCTTCACTTTTATTTCACCTCCGTGTGTTCTGAGTGTAGCAAAGCCATATCCAACATAAGGCTTACGTGTTCGTCAGAAATGGAATAAACTACGTTTTTTCCGTTTCGTTTTATTCTAACAAGATCTGCTTTTCTCAATATTGCGAGCTGATGAGATATTGCCGATTGACTCATTCCCAATCTTTCTGAGATGTGCATAACACAAAGACTGCCTTTCTGCAATTCTATAAGTATCCCGAGTCTTGTTTTATCCGACATAGCTTTAAAGAAACAGCTCATGGCTTCAAGATCTATATCGCCGTTATGTGCAGTTATTACACTCTTATGCATAACAATCGTCCTCCTAAAAGCAAATCATATGAACATTTGTTCATATGAAGATATTAACATACGTCGATAAAAAAGTCAAGTATTTTAAAGAGTTTTCTTTTTTGTTTACAACCCGTTCAAATTTTTAGTATATAATTGTATTCAATGAGGTTTTCACTTAATCCACAGTGCTGAAAATTATTAGGAGATAATATGTCGAATAAAATTCAACCGAACAAAATGCTTACACTCTGGGGAATATTATCTGTTTCCACCGCAATAATCTGCGTCTTACTCAGACTTTTTAGTCTTTTATTCTTTTATGACAGTAAAATAGGATATTATGACTCGGGGGCAGTTCTTCCTCTAATTGCACAGGCTTTGCCTATGATTTTTCTCGCAGTTATACTTGTTCTTTGTATCATTCCAACTCTTCGTACTACTCCCAACGACGGTGCAAATTGCAGGTATATAAATTTTTCAGCAATATTTCCGGCTATAGGCTTTACCGCATATACGATTTCTTTTCTGATCGCAGTATATAGTATGTTGCTTTCGGGAATCTCCCTTGGTTTAATAGATATTTTATCAGTTATATCCACAATAGCTTCATGTGCCTTTTTCTGGTTAATCTTTGCAAAGAAGTCAGGAACGGGCATATATGTAGCAACCGGTATTGCTCTTATCGTACGTTTGTTATTTATGTTGGCAGAAAGCTACTTTGATATACAAGTACAAATGAACTCACCTAATAAAACTGTGTTCCAATTCGCTATACTTTCTGCGATGCTGTTGACTGTAAACGAGCTTAGAATAGGTCAACCTATAACTAAACCTATGTTTCACCTGTTCTCTGCTTCGGCAGCCGTAGTTTTCACAACACTTTCCTCCATTCCTTCAATTATAAGTTATTTTGCGGGAAATATGCCGCAAAATTATAATCTTCTCTTTTATGACATAATACTTTTATTGTTCGCTATCTATGCAGTTACAAGACTTTGTCAGCTCTGCTTCTTCAACAGTTGTAATGAGGATGCAGATTCAGAATGTCCAATTGAAAACGACGCCAATTCCATAGATGAATAATTCAGGAGGGACTTATGAGTGCCAATGACCGAATACAGTGGTTTCACAAAATGGTATCGGAAAACTGTTATCCAAATGCACACGACATATCGGAAAAATTTGAAATCTCCTCAAGACAGGCTCAGCGTGACCTTGAACATATGAGAAATTCCCTTGGTGCACCTCTTGTATACAGTCCCGCTCACAGAGGATATTATTATAAATCGCGTTTTTATCTACCTTCAATGATAAGTACGGAAGACGAATCGAATTATAATGCTGTGCTTTCCGGTATGAATAATGCTAATTCCGACAAGGCAGAGGTGTCCGTTGTACAAATGCAGCTTCCTTACTCTGCTGTGCTTGAGATAAAAGACAAGATAACCGTTATGAACCTCAGGAGCTTTATCGTGGGTGACGAGTGCAGACATCGGTATCGCTGTGAATTTCCCAGTATCGAGCTTTTTCTTGGAGTTATAATGTCAACCGGGGCAGATATAAAAATAGTATCTCCCGACTGGCTCAGAAACAAGCTTGTGGAATTTGCAAAAAGAATACTCGAAAATAATGATTTTTAAATACATAAGGCGGCTTCAAAATCCGAAGCCGCCTTGTTTTTATTATTAAATATCTTGTTTTCTTATAAATGAGATCTTTCCCACGGGAACTGCAACAATAGCAGTAATTATTATCTCGGGGATCATAAACAATCCATTGTAGAAAATAGAGTATACAAGTGCAAGTCCTTTTCCGCTGAACACTCCCAATATCTTGTCGCCTATGGCGTAAAAGCCCTCCTGCGTGAAGAACCATTCTGCCCACGCACCGTAGAAAATATAGCCCGAAACGATATGACAAAGATACCGCAACGACAGTGCGACAACAACGCCAAGCACTAATGCTAATATCTTATTTTTTATTTTGTTTCTGAAGATACCGCCAATACCCAAAATCGTATATGCCAAAATATAATCTATCACGATTATGGCAAGTGCAATACCTATTCCTCCCATATATCCGTCAGATGATGGAATAAACAGTGCCATCACCGTTGAGCCCTTGATAAGCGACATAAGTATCTGTATGACGGAATAGGCAAAGGACGTAAAGAATCCCCATTTAAGACCATACATATAAGAAATAATTACGATAGGTAGCATACTTGCCACTGTGAATCCACCGCCGAATGGCAAATTCAGGAAAGGAATCAATTCGCAAACAAGTGCAAGTACCGTTGCGAATGCCAACATAACCGCAGACACGGTCATTCTTTGAGTTTTTTGAGTCGTTTTCATAACCGACACCTCCAAATAAAATAATACGTAAAAACCGCACGGAAATCTCCGTGCGGTTAAATTTTTATTCCGTATCTTTTATTGACAGTCGGAAATCAATCTCCCTACGCCGGCATTATCCGTATCAGGTTTAAGGGTTCGGCTATTGCCATCTCAGCCGTACTTATGTACAGCACCCCCGATTTCTATGCGGTTTTTACACGTGTTATTATAACACACCCGAATGGATCTGTCAATACTTTTTTAATAATAAAGATTTGCCTTTACGTTTTTCATGCTCAGTCTATCAAGAACGGTCTGCTTTATTTTAATATCAGACTTATATTTCTCAACGTACGTTCCTATAAGCTGATTTTTAAGCGATTCAAGGAAAACTAGAGAGCCGCTCTCCGTTCTGAAGAAATCTTTATTATCCACATCTGCATAACCACCCTTGTCAAGCTCGTATTTCATTACGATGTGGATACCGTATTCCGACTCTATTCTGCGTATCTCACCGTCTTCCATATTGAACAGTGCATCTCTGACCTCGGTGGAATCATATTCACTGGTTGCAGTCAGATATATTCCGCCCGGATACATATCCATACCCTGATCCTCGTTGTATTCCTTAACGTAGCTGTCAAATAAGGAATACTCTCCATCCTTTACAGACTCCATTATCATTTGAACTCTGTCGGATAGCTCTCTTGACTCCTCTGCCGTCAATTTCTCGGAAACTGGATATCCCTTATCGTTAAGAACGGGATTGGGTTTTGTGGGGGCTTCATCTGTTCCCTTGTCGTCGTACGCTATCTTGTTTTTATCGTTCTTGTAT
This sequence comes from Eubacteriales bacterium, assembly GCA_045658185.1. Classification (GTDB taxonomy): domain Bacteria; phylum Bacillota; class Clostridia; order Oscillospirales; family CAG-272; genus HGM12713. The sequence goes on along the minus strand of JAZOUQ010000131.1, from coordinate 6,833 downwards.
ACGTATATCTTATCTCCGTTTTTATCCTTTACGTTTTCTCCTTTATCGTCAAGCAAGGGTTCAACGTCATCTCCCGTTGTCTTGTATGCTATACGAAGCGGATCTGCCGTCAAATCCTTATAGTATATAGTGTCACCGTTTTCATCCGTATCGTATACGGGCTTTGAAGTATAGAAGAAAATATGCTTGAATTTTACGTAATTATCCTGATAATATTTCTCGTAAGTATCAGTAGCAATAAGCGAACCGTCCTCACCAAAAAGGTGATCTCTGAGGTAAGCTATCTTTGCTTCCATAATATAGGTTTCTCTAAGTACGTCATAGTTCGCACCGTAATCCGCAAGCATAGTATTAAGATAGGTCTTTGAGCCCTCTCCAAGATCGTCTACAAGTCTATCCATCTCGGAATCTATCTCATCAATATACGAATCGGGAAGCTTTAGATCCAGCTCGTCAAAAAGAGCCATTGCGGCAAGATAGGTTTTCGCACTGTCTACTACAAGCTGTGTGTAATGCTCGTCGTAGGTCTTACCCGTACCAGCATCCATTACGGTATCCCAAAAGCTATTTGTATCGACCTTTGTGCCGTATCCGCTTGCCGACAGCGTACCCTTCATTCTTGACATAAGAAGCAACACCATATTTTCTGTAATCTTGTTGCCGTCAACGGACATCAGCTTTTTTCCTTTAGACGAACAAGCAGTCAAAGAAGTTACAAGCAACACGGCAGCAAGTAATGTTATCAGTATTCTTTTTATTTTTGACTTCATAGGTTTAATCATTCCTTTCAGTTTCTTCTTCCTTCATTATCTCCGCATATCTGCGGAACAGCTTTAACAGTATATCAAGTACGTTTTCACCCGACTGTTTTCTGAAATTAACGCTTGGAGTATCTCCTCCGCCAAGTCGCAATCTTCCTCTGAATTCATTTGACAACTGATGCCATATCATAAAATCAAGCTCGTTTTGGCGAATCTTCACCATATTGGCATCTTCGATAACAGAGGTAATTCCACAAGCTCTTGCGGCTGCTCTTACAAGTGCAACATCCAGCAAATTCAGTGCTTCTTTCGGTGCTTCTCCGTATCTGTCTATCATTTCGTCAAGCACATCTTCCCTGTCCTCGTCGGTTTCAATAGCGGCTATCTTTTTATAAAGCCCCATTCTTTGTGCCGAGTATTCCACGTATCTTTCGGGAATAAACGCGTTACAGTTGAGAGTTACCGTACATTCTATCTTTTCGGGTATCTTTTCCCCTCTCTCTTCAAGCACCGCTTCATTAAGAAGCTTGATATAAAGCTCATATCCGACTGCGTCAAGGTGACCGTGCTGTTCAGAACCGAGAAGATTTCCCGCACCTCTTATCTCAAGGTCACGAATTGCAATCTTAAAACCTGCTCCAAATTCCGCATAGTCCCTTATTGCTTCAAGTCTTTTGGTTGCAATTTCATTGACTATTTTCTCGGGAGGATAGGTAAAATATGCATATGCTCTTCTTGCAGACCGTCCCACACGTCCACGTATCTGGTGAAGCTGAGAAAGTCCCAATCGTTGAGCGTTCTCGACGATAAGCGTGTTGGCATTAGGAACGTCGATACCCGTTTCTATTATGGTGGTTGAAACGAGAATATCTATCTCCCCGTTTATCATATCCTCCCATATTTCTTCAAGAGTATCCTTGTCCATCTTTCCGTGGGCAACCGTTATTCTCGCCTCGGGTATTGCCTTTTGCAATCTTGCGGCACATCCGTCTATGGTTTCGACAAAGTTATATAGGTAAAATACCTGACCGCCTCGTCTTAACTCCCGACGTATTGCCTCGATAATTATCAGCTCGTCGTGTTCAAGAACGTAGGTCTGCACAGGCAGTCTGTCACCCGGTGCTTCATCGAGTACAGATATATCACGTATACCGCCCATAGCCATATTTAGTGTTCTCGGAATAGGGGTTGCTGTAAGTGTCAGAACGTCAATATTACCCGACAGTTGCTTTAGCTTTTCCTTGTGAGTAACGCCAAATCGCTGCTCCTCGTCAATGATAAGCAGACCCAAATCATTAAATTCTATATCCTTTGATACCAAACGGTGCGTTCCGATTATTATATCGGTGCTTCCGTTTTTGAGATTTCTCAACGATGCTGCCTGCTGCTTGGGGGTTCTGAATCGTGAAATCATATCTACTGTAACGGGAGTGGAACGCATACGCGAGGTAAAGGTCTGATAGTGCTGAAGTGCGAGTATGGTGGTAGGCACAAGCACAGCAACCTGCTTCCCACCGAGAACTGCTTTATACGCGGCTCTCATTGCCACCTCGGTCTTACCGAAACCAACGTCTCCGCAAAGCAGTCTATCCATAGGCACAGTAGATATCATATCCTTTTTAATATCCTCAATGGCATCAAGCTGACATTCTGTTTCTTCATACTCAAATGCTGCATCAAAATCAGCCTGCATATCGTCGTCGGCAGGAAATGCGTATCCGGGTTTTCTGCTTCTTTCAGCATAAAGCTGTATCAAGTCCTTTGCTATATCCTTTACGGCGGCTTTGGCTTTTGCCTTGGCTCTTCCCCATTCTGCACCGCCGAATTTTGACAGCTTTACCATTCCGTCATCTGCGTGTGCACCTATATACTTGGAAACCATATCAAGCTTATCAACAGGCAGAAACAGTCTGTCACTTCCCGCATAGTGGATATTGATATAATCTCGGCTGACTCCGTCAACGGTCAGCTTCTCTATACCCATATACTGTCCTATACCGTGTACCTCGTGTACAACATAGTCACCTATCTCAAGGTCGTTATAGGAAAGTATCGTTTCCGTTCCGCTTCTCTTCTTCCGCTTTTTCTTTACTATACCGCTTGTGGCGAGAGTTCCCTCACGGCTCTCGGGACAGGTGGTAAGCAGAGCAATTCTCGGTGTGGTCAGCTCTATGCCTTTTGCATATTGCTTATACCTCACAAGAATTATATTCTTGGGCAGCTCCTTTAGCGTGAACTCACCCGTTTGCGTTTCTACCAACGCACGTATTCCTCTGTCACCGAGTATCTCACACAGATTATTTGCCGCCGTTTCGTTTTCTGCGGTTATTATAACCTTATATCCGGTTTTAGAGTACGTATCAATATCCTCCGTAAGCAAATCAAGGTTGTCATAATAGGATACCATATGCTTGGTACGGAAGGTAAACAATCCACTCAGCTTCTTACCCGTAAGACCTTGACCGAGAGATTCAAAGTAAACAAGACAGCCCGAGGATATAAAATCCTCAAAATCAGCCATTCTCTTGGTATAATCAGCGTATTTTGCTGATATTGTTCCGCCCTCAAGAAGCTCCTCTATCGTTTGGTTAATATGCCACTCGGAGGATTTTATTCTTTCAAGACAAGCTACCGTTCCTTTTATAAAAACCGTACTTTTGCCCGAAAAATAATCAAGCAAACAAGTCCTTTCCGGATATATAAGAGTGATGTATTTGTCAAGGAAATTAAGGTCTGCTCCGCTGTCAATAGCCAACAGCTCACTTCTCATCTCCCCAATTGCTCTATCGTCACGACTCTTGTTTATTTGCTTTTCAACAGCGTCTCTAAGCTCTGCTCTCTTATCCTCATCTATTAAGAGCTCTCTTGCGGGAGAAAATTCGACCTTGTCAATAGCATATGTCATTCTCTGCGTTTCGGGATCAAAGATTTCCATTCGGTCTATCTCATCTCCGAAAAGCTCAATTCTGAAAGGCTTTGAATCGTTCGTTACGTTTCCGTCAACGTCTGTATATCTTGCACTCGGAGGATAAACGTCGATAATTCCGCCTCTGATAGCAAACTGTCCCGATGCATCTACAAGCTCGGTGCGAACATATCCGTTCTTAACAAGCTTTTGTGCGAACTTCTTTGGGTCGATCACTGTTTCATCAAAGCTTATCGACATCATTCCCGATATAAGTCTATCCGAAGGTATAGTATATCCAAGTGCAGCATCAGGAGTGGTAACCACCGCATCAAGAGTTCCGTCAAGCACACCCGTAAGCACCGATAGCCTCTCATGCTCATACTCATGGGAGGCAGTAATGTTATAAAAAGTTAGATCGCGTGTCATATAAAAGCCTACCTCAAGTCCAAACTGACCGAGAAAAGCTTTTAATCTCACGCACTCCTTTTCGTCGGGGCAAACGAGAAGCGTCGTGCCGCCGCAGGAGCGTTTAAGGTCCTCGAGAAGTGCCGCGTAGCATACGTCAGTTGCCCCCTCGCACAAGCCCGTAACCGCAATAGGTGCGGGACGGTTTGCCCGTTTCGAGTCGGCAATTCCACGTAAAAGCTGGAGATATTCTCCGTCACTTCGCAAGGAATCGGTTAGTATATTCATATCTTTCCTTTCGGGAAAATATTATTTTCCATTACATATCTGCATAGCACCGTCAACGTCGCCTGCAACCATCTTCTCGATTCCCTGAAGCAAAGCGGGAAAAGATGCTTTGAGTGCTTTTAGTTCTTCCGCATTAAAGGAGGACAGTACCCAATCGACAAGATCGTACTCGGGGTGAGGCTTTTCTCCCACGCCCATCTTCAAGCGTGGATATGCATCTGTTCCTAAATGTTGGTTTATATTTTTCAGTCCGTTATGACCTCCCGCACTTCCTTTGCGTCGAACACGCATACGACCTACGCTAAGGCTTATATCGTCGGAAATGACTATTATCTTATCAGCGTCTAATTTATAAAACCTCGCCGCTTCACCTACCGCTTCACCCGATAAATTCATAAAGGTCTGGGGTTTCATAAGAAGAACTCCCTTTCCACCTATATCTGCCACTGCGGTCAGTGCTTTAAATCTGGCTCTGTCAATACGAACGCCTTTTTTCTCGGCAATATAGTCTATAGCCAAAAAGCCTGCATTATGTCTTGTTATCTCATACTTTTCACCCGGATTTCCCAATCCGACGATTATGTATTCTACGGGAAGAGTCTTTGCATCGTTACCCGTGGATATTTGTTTAAATAAATCAAAAATGTTAGCCATACTATCTCCATACATATACAATTCCAATTTAATATTATATTACACACCTGTCAAAAAATCAACCTTGATTCGTTAGTTCACAAAAAATTTACGATTGCAAAGACATTTAATTGTCAAAAAGTATGGTAAAATTATCCGATATATGATATAATACTGAGTTGCAAGGGGTATATGCCCCCTGTAACCATTGACTATGTCAAAAATTTTTCACATGGAGGTATTTATACCAATGGCAAAAAAGTATTGCTATCTGTTTTCCGAAGGCGACGCTTCTATGCGTGAGCTCCTCGGCGGTAAGGGTGCTAACCTTGCTGAAATGACCAAGATCGGTCTTCCCGTTCCTCAGGGCTTTACCATAAGCACCGAGGCTTGTACTCAGTACTATGAAGACGGAAGAAAGATCAACGACGACATCATGGCTGAGATCATGGACTACATCGTAAAGATGGAAGCAGTTACCGGCAAGAAGTTCGGTGACTTGGAGAATCCCCTTCTCGTTTCCGTTCGTTCCGGTGCTCGTGCATCCATGCCCGGTATGATGGACACTATCCTCAACCTCGGTCTTAACGAGGATGTTGTTGAGGTTATGGCTAAGAAGTCCGGTAATCCCCGTTGGGCTTACGACTGCTACAGAAGATTTATCCAGATGTACTCCGACGTTGTTATGGAAGTTGGAAAGAAGTACTTCGAGGAGCTTATCGATAAGATGAAGGAAGAAAAGGGTGTTAAGCTCGACGTTGAGCTTACCGCTGACGATCTTAAGGAGCTTGCTGAGCAGTTCAAGGCTGAGTACAAGTCCAAGATCGGTTCTGACTTCCCCACCGATCCCAAGGAGCAGCTCATGGGTGCGGTTAAGGCCGTATTCCGTTCTTGGGACAACCCCCGTGCAAACGTATACCGTCGTGACAACGATATTCCCTACTCTTGGGGTACCGCTGTAAACGTACAGGCTATGGCGTTCGGTAACATGGGTGAGGACTGCGGTACAGGTGTTGCATTTACCCGTGACCCCGCTACCGGTGAAAAGAAGCTTATGGGTGAGTTCCTTACCAACGCACAGGGTGAGGACGTTGTTGCAGGTGTTCGTACGCCTATGCCTATCGCTCAGATGGCTGAGAAGTTCCCCGCTGCTTTCGAGGAGTTCCAGAAGGTTTGCCAGATCCTCGAGAACCACTACCACGACATGCAGGATATGGAGTTCACCGTTGAAAACGAAAAGCTCTATATGCTCCAGACCAGAAACGGTAAGAGAACCGCTCAGGCTGCACTCCAGATCGCTGTTGACCTCGTTGCTGAGGGTCACAAGACCGAGCAGGAAGCTGTTCTTATGATAGACCCCAGAAACCTCGACACACTTCTCCATCCCCAGTTCGATACAAAGGCTCTCAAGGCTGCAACTCCTATGGGCCGTGGTCTCGGCGCATCTCCCGGTGCTGCTTGCGGACAGGTTGTATTCTCCGCTGAGGACGCTGAGGCTTGGAACAACGCAGGTAAGAAGGTAGTTCTCGTTCGTCTTGAGACCTCTCCTGAGGACATCACAGGTATGAAGGCTGCTCAGGGTATCCTCACAGTTCGTGGTGGTATGACATCTCACGCAGCAGTTGTTGCTCGTGGTATGGGTAAGTGCTGCGTATCCGGTTGTGGTGACATCAATATGGACGAAGAAAACAAGAAGTTCACACTCGCTGGCAAGACATTCTTTGAGGGTGATTACATCTCCATCGACGGTTCTACCGGTGCTATTTATGACGGTATCATTCCCACAGTTGACGCAGAAATCTCCGGCAACTTTGGTACAATAATGGCTTGGGCTGACA
>JAZOUQ010000130.1:0-2127 GCA_045658185.1 Eubacteriales bacterium | reverse complement strand
ATGGGTTTGCCAAGCTCCGCTTCGGTGGAGGTCACGTCAAGTATATCGTCTATCACCTGAAAGGCAAGTCCTATCTTTTCGGCATAACGCAACAGCTTCCCTGTGCTTTCGTGGTCGGCATCATACCCTGCCGCAAGACAGCCAAGGAGGGCTGAAACCCGAATGAGTGCTCCCGTTTTGTGAGCGTGGAGCTTTAAGAGCGTTTCAAAATCAAGGCTTTGGCTCTCGCCCGTAAGGTCGATTACCTGACCGCCTATCATTCCACAGTCGCCCGCCGCTGCGGCAAGTGCCGTCACCGCCGCCGCTTTTGTGTTGCCGTCAAGCCCGTCTGCCTGTCCGATAACTCTGAAAGCGTTCGTGAGCAGTGCGTCACCCGCAAGCAGAGCAAATGCTTCTCCGTATTTTTTGTGGTTGGTGGGACGACCTCTTCTCATATCGTCGTCGTCCATACAAGGCAGGTCGTCGTGTATCAGCGAATAGGTGTGTATCATTTCCACCGCACACGCAAGGGGCATCGACTGCTCCTCACTCGCACCCAGCACCCTGGCACACTCGTTCACAAGAAAGGGTCTTATCCGCTTTCCACCCGCCAGAAGCGAGTACCTCTGTGAGTCAAATATCACACCGTAATGCTCGTCCGTACCGTCAAGATACTTCGACAGAGCCGCCTCTACTCTCTGGGCATTTTCCGAAAGTCGGCTCTTTAATTTCTCGTAGCTACGTTCCATCTTAAGCCTCGCTACCGCCCGAAAAAGTTTCGGCAACTATCTCCCCATCGGGAGTCATTCTCAGCATATTTATGCGTCGCTCAACACTCTCAAGCTTTGAGTTGCACAGCTTTACAAGTGCAACTCCCTCCTCGTAAAGGGCGATGGAGTCCTCAAGGCTCACGCCCTGTCGTGACATTCCCGAAACCACCTCGTCAAGTCGCTTCAACGCGCTCTCAAGGTCAAGCTTTTCTATATCCTTTATTTTCTCGTTTGCCATAATTTCACCTCTGTTTTATATCTTCGACCACGGCACTAACACTTCCGTCGCTCAGCCGTACCGTGACCTTGTCGCCAACGCTCAGCGTATTCACACTGCTGACAACGTGTCCCTCCTTGTCAAGGGTCATTCCGTAGCCGCGTTGAAGCACCGCCAATGGGTTTACGTCCTCAAGCCGTCCGACTGCCGCGGAAAGCATCAATCGTTTACGCTCAAGCTCCGCCCTCATTCGGGCGTCTATCATTTCCGCCGCCGCACGGACTCTCGCTCTGTCCTTCTCAAGCCTTGCCGTGGGGGACAGTGCTTCAAGCCTTGCAGACATAGACTCCACTCGGTTAAAATACCCCGCTAAAGTGTCCCTCATTCTGCCCTCTATCGCCTCGGAACGCTCGTCCACAAGCCTCAAGAGTGCTGTGCTGTCTGGTACTGCCATTTCAGCCGCCGCCGAGGGGGTGGGGGCTCTCATATCCGCCGCGTAATCGCACAGCGTGGTGTCCGTTTCGTGTCCCACCGCCGAGATGATTGGCGTATTACACGCCGCCACCGTTCTCACAAGTGCCTCGTCGTTAAACGCCCACAGATCCTCTGCCGAACCGCCGCCGCGACCGATAATTATCACATCGCAATCCCCTGCCGTGTCAAGCAAGGTCAAAGCTCGGCACAAATCAGCGGGTGCGTCAACACCCTGAACCAATGCGGGGGACAGGACAAGCTCCGCTCCCGAGAAGCGTCTGCCTGTCACGTTTATCATATCTCGCACCGCTGCTCCCGTGGGGGAGGTGACGATGCCTATTCTCTTTGGGAATTTCGGCAGAGTCTTTTTTCGTTCCTTATCAAACAGACCCTCTGCACGGAGCTTGGCGAGAAGCCGCATATACTGCTCGTACATCGCTCCCGCACCGTCGTTCACCATAGTGTTGACGTATATCTGATACTTTCCCGTCGCCTCGTACACGGTGACCTGACCGTACACCGTGACCCTCATTCCGCTCTGCGGTCGGAACTTAAGCGTGGAGGCACGTCCGCGGAACATAACCGCCGCTATCTCCGAGCCCTCGTCCTTCAGAGTGAAGTACATATGACCGCTGCTGTGGAGCTTGAAGTTGGAGAGCTCTCCCCGTATCGCAACGCTGGACAGCA
>JAZOUQ010000129.1:0-4945 GCA_045658185.1 Eubacteriales bacterium | reverse complement strand
AACCATCTCCAGCAGGGCAACGAGCTTGGTATCGACCAGAGAAGAATAGTTTTCACCCGTGTTACCGATACAAACGACCGTGCACTCAGAAACGTAACGGTAGGACTTGGCAGCCGTGTTGACGGTATCCCAAGACAGGATCACTTTATGATAACTGTTGCAAGTGAGATAATGGCTATTCTCTGCCTTGCTGAATCTCTTGACGACCTCAAGAACCGTCTTGGCAACATTCTCGTTGCTTATACCTACGACGGACGACCCGTATTCGCACGTGACCTTCAGGCTGAAGGCTCTATGGCTACCCTTCTCAAGGACGCTATCAAGCCCAACCTGGTTCAGACCCTTGAAAACACCCCCGCACTTATCCACGGCGGTCCTTTCGCAAATATCGCTCACGGCTGTAACTCCGTAAGAGCTACCAAGCTGGCACTTAAGCTGGGAGAATACACCATAACCGAGGCGGGATTCGGTGCTGACCTGGGTGCTGAAAAGTTCCTTGACATCAAGTGCCGCAAGGCAGGACTTGTTCCCGATGCCGTAGTTCTCGTGGCTACCGTTCGTGCACTCAAATACAACGGCGGTGTTGCGAAGCCCGACCTTGCCACAGAGAACGTAGAGGCTCTCAAGAAGGGTGCTGTAAACCTTGAGGCTCATATCGACAACCTCGGAAAGTTCGGTCTTCCCGTAGTCGTTGCCATCAACCGCTTTGGCACGGATACCGACGCGGAGCTTGACTACGTTCGCAAGATATGTGAGGACAAGGGTGCTGAATTTGCACTGTCCGACGTATTTGCAAAGGGTGGAGACGGCGGAATAGAACTGGCAGAAAAGGTAATTGCCGCTTGTGAAAAACCCAAGGATTTCAAATTTATGTACGAATCCGATATGTCCATCAAGGACAAGATAAAGGCAGTAGCTACCAAGATATACGGTGCAGCTGACGTTCAGTACGACGCGGCAGCGGCAAAGACCATTGCAGAGATCGAGGCTATGGATCCCAAGTATTCTACCTTCCCCATCTGTATGGCAAAAACTCAGTATTCTCTTTCCGACGACGCGTCCAAGCTTGGCCGTCCCGAGGGCTTTACTCTCACCGTAAGAGAGGTCAAACTGTCTGCGGGTGCTGAATTTATCGTCGTTCTTACGGGTGCTATTATGACTATGCCCGGACTTCCCAAAAAGCCTGCCGCTATCAACATTGACGTTGACAACGACGGAAATATCACGGGTCTGTTCTGATATGAATTTCGACCTTTCGGCAATAACATACAGCACAGAGCAAACGGAGGAGCTGGGAGAGGCTGTTGCCACAGCTATGCTTGACAACCCTTCCCTGCCTCGTTTTATCGCATTGTTCGGAGATCTGGGTGTGGGCAAAACCGCCTTTGTCAGAGGCTTTACTCAGGCAATAGCACCGAGTGCCCGTGTCAAATCTCCCACCTTCGCTCTCGTCAACGAATACAAGGGTGACATCTGCTCGGTATTCCACTTCGATATGTACCGAATTGAGGACGAGGACGAGCTTTATTCCATAGGCTTTTTCGACTATGCGGACAGAAACGGCATATGTCTTACCGAGTGGAGTGAGAACATTCTTTCTTCTCTTCCCGAAGCATATATCCGCGTAGAGATAACCAAGAACGACGTAGAGAACGCTGACAGCCGACTTATCACCGTAAAGGAGTACCCCTTATGAAAATTTTAGCGTTGGACAGCTCGGCAACCGTAGCCTCCGTTGCTATATGCGACGGAGAAAGGCTTCTCGCAGAGTATACGCTCAACAACGGAAATACGCACAGCGAAACTATTCTTCCAATGATAGAGGACTTGCTCTCAAAATTCAATATGTCAGCAAATGACGTAGACTTGTTTGCGGCGTCCTCTGGCCCCGGGTCTTTTACGGGTGTAAGAATAGGTGCGGCGACGCTTAAGGGACTTGCCTTCGGCAAGAACAAGCCCTGCGTCGAGGTTTCTACACTTGAAGCATTGGCAGAGAATTTAGTTATAACTAACGGTCTTATCTGTGCCGTTATGAACGCAAGACGCTCACAGGTGTATACGGCACTGTTTCGCTCTGACGGAGAAAAGCTTACCCGCCTTACCGAGGACTCGGCTATGGCAATAGAGGAGCTTGACTCTTTGCTTTCCGAGTACGGTGAGCCTGTCAGATTTTGCGGTGACGGATACGGTATAACCGTTTCCGCACTCAAAAAAACCGTATTTTTGCCCGTGCCAGACAGACTGCGTCACCAATCGGCATACTCGGTAGCTTGTGTTGCCGCAAGACAGTTTGCACAGGGAAACGCGGTGACGGACAGACAGTTCAAGGTCACTTATCTCCGCCCGTCGCAGGCAGAACGTGAGCTTATGGAAAAAAACAACACGAAAGAGGAAACAAAATGAAAATAGTTATAGGTTGCGATCACGCAGGTTACAATATAAAAAACGCAGTTGTAAAGCACGTTGAAGAAAAGGGATACGAGGTAGTAGACGTAGGAACTTATTCCACAGATAGCTGTCACTATCCCGTGTACGCCTCCGCCGCTTGTAAGAAAATACTTGACGGCGAGTGCGACTTGGGTATACTTATATGCGGAACGGGAATAGGTATGTCCATTGCCGCAAACAAGCACAAGGGCATCAGAGCCGCTTGTTGCTCCGATGTGTTCTCCGCAAGACTTACCAGAGAGCATAACGACGCTAATATGCTTTGCTTTGGCGAACGCGTAGTAGGTATCGGTACGGCTATCGACTTGGTTGACGCATTTCTTGACGCAAAATATCTTAACAACGGCAATCACGTGACCCGTGTTGCAATGCTTACAGATATAGAAAACGCACAAAACTGATCATTACTTTAAGGGAGGAATTTTTATGTTGAAGAAAATAGCGGGGGTATTAAGGGCAATATCCGGCACCGATCACCCCAAAAACTTCACATCTGCAATAATAGCCGCCGCAGGTATGTCCGAGCGATTCGGCGGAGATGTAACAAAGCAAATGACCTCCCTTTGCGGCGTCCCTATGCTCATTCATACCCTGCGAGCTTACGAAGAAGCCGATTGTATACACGAGATCATTCTGGTCGCAAAGCCTAATGAGATCCCCGCTTGGGAAATGCTTGTTAAAGAACACGGCATAACCAAGGTGGCTAAAATAGTTGAGGGAGGATATACAAGACAGGATTCCGTTCTCAACGGACTTGAAGCAACTCACCCCAAATGCAAATTCGTAGCTATCGCTGACGGTGCTCGCTGTCTTATCACTCCCGAGCAGATACGTCTTGTTTGCCGTGCGGCATACAAATATAAGGCGGCAACGGCGGCACACCGTTCCACGGATACGGTAAAGATAGCAGACAAAAAGGGATTTATTGATTCCACCGCTGACAGAGATACCGTTTGGTTGGCACAGACACCGCAGGTATTCAAGACCAAGCTGTACCGTGCCGCAGCATACACCGCCCTGAAAAAGAACGTTCAGGTGACTGATGACAACTCGCTTGTCGAAAACGTAGGACACCCCGTTCGTCTTGTGGAATGCGGTGCACAAAATATTAAGATAACCACCCGTGAGGATATTGCGGTAGCCGAGGGCGTTCTTAATGAACGTAAGCGGGTGGAGGATTACTATGCCTACAAGGATATGGAGGTGTAACTATGATAAGAATAGGACACGGATACGACGTCCACCGCCTTTGCGAGGGCAGAAAGCTTATACTCGGCGGCGTCGATATTCCCCACGAAAAAGGACTTCTCGGTCATTCTGATGCCGACGTTCTTGCACACGCAATCGCCGACGCACTGTTGGGTGCTGCGGCTATGGGAGATATAGGAAAGCTTTTTCCCGACAGCGACCCCGCGTACAAGGACGCTGACAGCCTGAAGCTGCTTAAATTAGTAGTCGTAAAATTAAACTGTGCGGGATATAAAATAGGCAACGTTGACGCAACGGTTATAGCTCAAAGTCCCAAGCTCAGTCCTCATATAAATCAAATGAGAATAAATCTTTCCCGTGTACTCGACGTTAGTATTGATGCCGTAAACGTAAAGGCTACCACCGAGGAAGGACTTGGATTTTCGGGCGAAGGTCTTGGAATAGCGGCTCACGCCGTTTGTATATTGGAAAAGCAATAAAAAAGGGCTGCTTTCACAGCCCCGAAAATACGCATTTTCCGTAAACGTATTATCTTTACGTCCCAAGATTTTTCACTTCCCTTTCACGGTAATGCGTTTATTTTCTCTCTACTACAATATGCGGTATCAAAACCGTATGACACCAAATAAACAAGGATGGACAAGACCATGATAATTATTTCTCCCTCCGTTTTGGCAGCGGATTTCGCGGACCTCGGAAATCAAGTAAACAAGGTGTACCGTGCAGGTGCTAAATACATACATCTTGACGTTATGGACGGAATTTTCGTACCCAATATCAGCTTCGGACCTCCCGTAATAGCTTCGCTTCGTAAGGTAACGGAAAGCTTCTTTGACGTTCATCTTATGATAACTCAACCCGAAAGATACATCAAGGATTACGTAGATGCAGGTGCTGACCTTATTACTGTACATTATGAAAGCACATTTGACCTCCCATCGCTTATAAAGCAGATAAAGTCATTTGGTGTGAAGGCGGCGGTATCAATAAAGCCTGCCACCTCTCCCGAGGTGCTTTTCCCCTATCTTCGCGACCTTGATATGGTTCTCGTTATGACGGTTGAACCGGGCTTCGGCGGTCAGAAGATGATGCCCGAAATGCTGTGCAAGGTTCGTGTTCTCCGAGATTACGCAGATGCTAACGGCATTGACATTGACATTCAGGTGGACGGCGGTATAACCCCCGAAAACGTACACCTTGCCACCGAAGCAGGTGCAAACGTGATAGTCGCAGGCTCGGCAATATTCAAAGCTGACGACCCCGAAAAGGTCATTTCCGATATGATGAA
>JAZOUQ010000128.1:0-13783 GCA_045658185.1 Eubacteriales bacterium | reverse complement strand
GAGGTGCTTGATTATCTTAAGCGTTTGGCAGATGCAGGTATTGAGCTGTGCTGTCAGATAGTGCTTTGCAAGGGACTTAACGACAAGGAGGAGCTGGACCGTACTATGTGCGATCTTGAAGCTCTCGCTCCCGCTATGCGTAGTACCTCCGTCGTCCCCGCAGGACTTACCAAATTTCGCGACGGACTTTATCAGCTTGAGCCTTTTACAAAAGAGGAATGTGCAGACATCATAAAGCAGATAAACGATTTCGGCGATATGTGTCTTTATAAGCATCAAACGAGGCTGTTCTACCCTGCCGACGAATTTTACATTCAAGCGGGACTTCCTCTCCCCGAGGACGGATTTTATGAGGACTACTCACAGATACAAAACGGTGTGGGTATGCTCACCGATATGAGGACCTGTATCGAATACGAGCTGGAGGATACGGAAAAATATTCTCAACATATCGGTAAAGTCAGAACGGTATCGATTGCCACGGGCTATGCGGCAAAAGCACATATGGAAGGTGTGGCATCACTTATTGAGAGCCGTTTTGAGAATATAAAAATAAACGTATATCCAATAAAAAACAATTTCTTCGGAGATAGAATAACCGTTGCGGGACTGCTCACGGGAAAGGATATTATTGAGCAGCTCCAAGGTGCGAAGTTGGGCGACGTTCTTCTCATTCCCGCAAACTGTCTGAGGTCAGAGGGCGACGTTCTTCTTGATGATATTTCTCCTGAGGATATATCAAAGGCACTTGGCATTGCGGTAGAGTCGGCAGACAGCGATGCGGAAAAATTCATAAGCAAGGTCTTGGGGCTGTAAGCACCAAGAAAAAGGAGGTATATATAAATGGCAAAGCCTGTAATTGCAATAGTGGGCAGACCTAACGTAGGTAAAAGCACACTTTTTAATAAGCTTATCGGTGAGCGTCGTTCAATAGTTGAGGACGTTCCGGGTGTTACAAGAGATAGAATATACGGAGAAACCGAGTGGTGTGGACGCAAGCTTGTGGTTATCGACACGGGAGGTATTGAGCCAAAGACCGACGATATTATACTCAAGCAGATGCGTTTTCAGGCCCAGGTGGCTATCGAAAATGCAGACGTTATCCTCTTTATGTGCGACGTGCGTTCAGGACTCACCGCATCCGACAGAGATATCGCGGTAATGCTTCAAAAGAGCGGAAAACCCATCATTCCCTGCATAAACAAGTGCGATAGCGTAGGTCACGTTCCTTACGAGTTTTATGAATTCTACGAGCTGGGCTTTGACTGTGAGCCAATAGCTCTTTCCTCCGTTCACGGAAGCGGAACGGGAGATATTCTCGATGCTGTTCTTGCTGCTCTTCCCGAGAACGTGGAGGAGGAAGAAGATGACGACAGCATAAAGGTTGCCGTTATCGGTAAGCCTAACGCAGGTAAATCCTCGATCATCAACAAGATCGTAGGTCAGGAAAGACTTATAGTTTCCAATATCGCAGGAACTACCCGAGATGCGGTTGATACGCAAGTCGAAAATGACAAGGGCAAGTTTACCTTTATTGACACAGCGGGTATTCGCCGTGCATCAAAGATAAACGACAAAATAGAAAAGTACAGCGTTCTTCGTGCCCATATGGCAGTGGAGCGTGCTGACGTTTGTCTTATTATGATAGACGCAGGTACTGGTATTACCGAGCAGGACGAAAAGATTGCGGGTATTGCTCACGAGGCGGGCAAGGCTTGTATTATCGTAGTCAACAAGTGGGATAGTATAGAGAAGGACAACAGCACTACGAACACCTTTAACGAGCGTATTCGTACTGCCCTCTCCTATATGCCCTACGCTCCTATCGTGTACGTTTCGGCAATGACGGGACAGAGAATACACACCCTCTTCGACCATATCAAATACGTCCACAATCAGGCAAACACCCGAATTTCTACGGGTATGCTCAACGTCGTACTTGCCGATGCTACTATGAAGATTCAGCCTCCCTCCCATAAGGGTAAGCGACTTAAGATATACTATATGACACAGGTCAGCGTAGCTCCGCCAACATTCGTTATCTTCTGTAACGATGCAGAGCTTTTCCACTTCTCCTATCAAAGATATTTGGAAAACTGCATTCGTCAGACATTCGGATTTTCGGGTACGCCCATAAAGCTTGTCATAAAAATGAAGGGTGACAACTGATGAGTATCAAAGGATTGCTCTTTGATTTCAACGGAACGCTGTTTTTCGACAGTCAGTGTCACTTGGACGCTTTTGATCTGTTGTTTGACAGATACGGTCTTAACCGCCGTGACCGACAGTATATGATTGAGAATGTTTTTGGAAAAAACAACAAGTCCATATTTTTGGAGCAATTCTGTCCTGATGCTACGGAGAGTGATATAAAAAGCTTTGAAATAATTAAAGAGCAACTTTATATGGACATCTGTTTGAGTAACTCTCAGTCTCTAAAGCTTTGCAATGGTGCCGAGGATTTGCTTGATTATCTGAAAAATCACTCAATTCCCTACTGTATTGCAACGGGTTCTCCACTCCAGAACGTGGAATTTTACTTTGAGCATCTCCGACTTGACAGATGGTTCACATTTGACAATATCGTCTATACCGACGGTACTTTTAACGGTAAACCCGCTCCCGATTGCTATATCTTGGCGGCAAAACGGCTTGGACTTTCTGCGTCCGAGTGTGTGGTTTTTGAGGACGGTACAAGTGGAATCAAGGCAGCTCGTGCGGCGGGTGCTTCCAAGGTAATTGCTGTTTGGGAAAAGGGGCTTCCCTCTCCCTTGCTTGACGGAGTATATGCAGACGAGGTGCATCACGATCTATCCGATTGGTGTGGCATACTTTCAAGGCTTGGAATAAATTAGAAAGGTATACTATATGTTTGTTGATAACGTAAAGATTTATATAAAAGCAGGCGACGGCGGAAACGGTGCTATCGCCTTTCACAGAGAAAAATACGTGTCCCACGGCGGTCCAAGCGGTGGTGACGGCGGTCACGGAGGAAATATAGTTTTCCGTGTTGACCAAGGGTCGAACACCCTTCTTGCCTTCCGTTACAAGCACAAATTCATAGCACAAAACGGCGGTGACGGAAAAAGCGAAAAATTCCACGGAAAAACTGCTGAAGATCTGGTTATAATGGTTCCTCCCGGAACTATCATAAGAGATGCGGCTACGGGAAAGATAATACACGATATGACCGACAACGACGGAGCTGATTTTATCTGCTGTAAGGGCGGACGCGGCGGTTGGGGAAACAAGCACTTTGCAACCCCTACGCGTCAGATACCCAATTTTGCAAAAAACGGTACTAAGGGTGAGGAAAAAGAGGTAACACTCGAGCTTAAAATGCTTGCGGACGTTGGACTTATAGGTTACCCCAGTGTGGGAAAATCCTCTATTCTTTCCTGTATAAGTGCGGCGAAGCCTAAGATAGCAGACTACCACTTCACTACACTTTCGCCTAATCTGGGCGTGGTATCTACAGGTGCTGAGGGTGGATTTGTGGCAGCTGACATTCCCGGACTTATCGAGGGAGCATCCGAGGGTATGGGACTTGGCCACGCATTCCTCCGTCACGTTGACAGATGCCGATTGCTTCTACACGTGGTGGATATTTCCTGCTTTGAGGGTAGAGATCCTATTGACGATATTATAATGATAAATACCGAGCTTCTCAAATACAGTCCCGCACTTGCAGAGCGTCCTCAGATAATCGTTGCAAACAAGTGTGATGCTCTTGACAGAGAGGTAGTAGATATAGAGGCATTTGAAGCTTACGTCAAGGACATTGGCTGTGAGCTGATATACGTATCTGCCGCCACGGGTGAAAATCTTGACGAGCTTGTTAAAATGTGTGCAAGATACCTCGCAGAGCTTCCTCCGATGCTGGTGTATGAAAGTGAATATACCGCAGAGGACGCTTACATTGAGAGCGTAAAGGAAACCGTAATAAGACGAGAAAACAACACCTTCTATGTGGAAGGCGATTGGCTGTACAATCTCCTCGGTCAGATAAACTTCAGCGACTACGAATCTATGAACTACTTCCAGAGAGTTCTTAAAAACAGCGGTGTTTTCCAAATGCTTGAGGAAAAGGGCTGTACCGAAGGAGATACCGTATCCATATACGATTTGGAATTTGACTACGTAAAATAAGAAAGGACTACTGTTATGAACATTTGGCACGACATTTCTCCCGCAGAGATAACCCCCACCGACTTTACAGCGGTTATTGAAATTCCCAAGCACAGTAATTGCAAGTACGAGCTTGACAAGCATACGGGACTTCTCCGTCTTGACCGAGTTTTGTATACGGCAACCCACTATCCAGCAAACTACGGCTTCATTCCCCGCACCTATGCTGACGACGGTGACCCGCTTGACGTTCTCGTGCTGTGCGACCAGTCCATACAGCCTCTCACGCTCGTCAGAGTTTTTCCGATAGGCGTTATGCGAATGATAGACGGCGGAGCACTTGACGACAAGATAATTGCCGTTCCCTTCTCTGACCCTACTTATAACCATATTCGCTCTATCGACGAGCTTCCTCATCATATTTTTGACGAAATAATGCATTTCTTCACCGTTTACAAGCAGCTTGAACACAAGCAAACTGCTGTAAAGGAGCTTTTTTCATCCAAAGAAGCCATTGAGATCATTGAGGATTGCATCAAAAATTACAACGAAACATTTGTTAAATGAAAATAAACTATCAGCTATTGCTTGACGACAAAATAAAGGAAATAGAAGCCTCGAGTCTTCGTCCAAGGCTTTTGCTCCACGCCTGCTGTGCCCCCTGCTCGTCTTACGTGTTGGAATATCTGTCAAAATATTTCCGCATAACGCTGTTCTTCTACAATCCCAACATATCACCCCGTGAAGAATACGACGCAAGGTACGAGGAGCTTCACAGACTTCTTACCGAAATGGGACTTGACACGCAGGTCGAGTTTGTCGATAGTGAATATGAGCCTCAGCGTTTCTTCGAAATTGCAAAAGGGCTTGAAGATCTTCCCGAGGGTGGAGAACGGTGTAAAAAATGTTATGCACTTCGACTTGAAGCCACTGCAAAAGCGGCGGCGGCTCAAGGCTTTGACCTTTTCACCACCACGCTTTCCATAAGTCCTCACAAAAACGCCGCATGGCTTAACGAGATAGGTAAGGAAATGGCTGATAAGTACGGCTGTGAATATCTGTTCTCCGACTTTAAAAAGCGAGGAGGTTATCTTCGCTCCTGTCAGCTTTCGGAGCAGTACGGTCTTTACCGTCAGGATTTTTGCGGCTGTATTTACTCAAAGCTTCAAAGAGAAACGGAGCAATCGAGGTGATTTTTATGAAAAAGTCGAGTGTCAAAAGAAAATTTGGAACTACTCAAATAATCGTTTTAGGATTTCTTTTGATAATCCTTATAGGAACAGCTCTCCTTATGCTTCCCGTGTCAAGTGCAGACGGTACAACCACTGATCCTCTCGACGCCTGCTTTACCGTAGTCAGTGCTACCTGTGTAACAGGACTTACGGTAGTAGATACGGCAACACATTGGAGTACCTTTGGACATACCGTCATACTGACCCTTATACAAATAGGCGGTCTTGGCTTTATGACGATTGCCATATTGCTGTCATTGCTGATAAAAAGAACTATCACACCCAAGGAGCGTATGCTTATCGCTATGTCCTATAACCTTGACAGCTATGACAGCACTATGCAGATTTTCAAGAGAGTTGCTATCGGCACATTCATCTTCGAGTTTATCGGTGCGACGGTACTGGCAACTCGGTTTATCCCCGATTTTGGTGTGACTAACGGCATATACAAGAGTATATTCCATTCGGTTTCCGCATTCTGTAATGCAGGCTTTGACATTATCGGAACAGGTAATGAAAATATCGGCGGTCTGTCCTACTACATTGCCGACCCAGTTATAAATATCACCCTCACCCTGCTCATAATCATAGGCGGTATAGGATTTCTCGTCTGGAGTGACCTTATAAATCTTGTAACGAAAAAAAAGAGACTGTCGGTTTACTCAAAATTCGTACTTGTGATAACATCTATCCTACTCATAGCAGGTGCAGTTTTCTTTGCTGTTTTTGAATGGGGTAACCCCGACACCTTAGGAAAGCTTGACAGTATTCCCCAAAAAATAACCGCATGCTTCTTCCAATCCTCTACCTGGAGAACTGCAGGCTTTGCCACTATAAGCAACGGGGATTTTACGTCAAGCTCTCAACTCCTCGGCGTTATTCTTATGTTTATCGGCGGTGCTTCAGGCTCAACAGCAGGTGGCGTCAAGGTGGCTACAATAGGCGTTCTGCTGTTCACCGTCTGGTGTACGGCAATCGGGAAAAAGCGTGCAGTATTTAAAGGACGCACCATATCGGAAGCAAGCTTTACACGTGCAGTTACCGTTATATGTGTACAAATATTTGCTATAATCGTAGGTGTCATTTTAATTAATATATGTGAGAGAGTGGATATTATGAGTGTACTTTACGAGGTAACCTCAGCCATCAGCACCGTGGGACTTACCATGGGAATTACCTCCTCTCTTTCAGCTATTTCAAAAATAACCGTAATGTTTCTTATGTTCTTCGGCCGTCTGGGAATACTCACCGTAACTCTTGCGGTTATGAACAATCAATCGGGTGCTGAGCCCAATATTTCCTATCCCGAAGCTAAAATGCTAATCGGATAAAACGGAGGTAGATTTTATGAAAAGCTTTTGTATTATAGGACTTGGAAAATTCGGAATTTCTCTTGCCAAAACTCTTGCTGACGAGGGAAAGCAGGTTATGGTAATAGACACGGATGCGGACAAAATAAACGAACTTGCAGACGTAGTAACCCAGGCAGTTATCGGTGATCCTACAAACGAATCGGTTCTTCGCTCCTGCGGACTTGCTGACTACGAATGTGCCGTGGTTTGTATGACAAAAAATATTAACGACAACATCCTCCTCACCATTATGCTTAAAGAGGCGGGAGTTAAGAAAATCGTTTCCAGAGCAGCTAACGAGGGACACAAAAAGGTTCTTGAACATCTGGGAGTTGATATGATAGTTTTCCCCGAACAGGATATGGGCGAGAAATTCGGCTATATGCTGTCCCGCGACAACGTAACCGAATTTATTGATTTCCACGGCTATCAGATAGTTGAATTCTCCACCCCATCCGCTTGGTTGGGTAAAAACCTTGTTGAGCTTGAATTAAGAGGAAAATACGGAATAAACGTACTCGCAGTTACAGATACAGACGGTAATGTACTGGTTTCCCCTTCACCTACCCGTACCTTCCAAAGAGGAGATAGCGTATCCGTTATAGGCACGGACAAGGACGTAGACAAGCTGATAAAACAAATAAAATAGTGTTTCTTCAAAGAACCGAGCAAAATGCTCGGTTCTTTTGTTTTTGAACGATTCAAATACATAAAGTGGAATTTATGGGATAATAATATACATATAATAAATTAATACGACGAAAGGAATTTTTTATATGAACAAGCCACAGATTGTCAGATGCTCTGCAAGAGAAATACTTGATTCCAGAGGAAATCCCACGGTGGAAGCATCCGTTTTTTTAGCGGACGGCACGGTGGGAATGGCAAGTGTTCCGTCAGGTGCATCCACGGGTATATACGAAGCACACGAAAAAAGAGATAAGAATCCTGCACGATACGGCGGCAAGGGCGTTGAGGATGCGGTATGCTCTGTTTGCAGACGCATCTCCCCTGCCCTCAGCGGAATAAATGCAACCGAGCAGGCAGAGATCGACCGTATTCTTTTGCAGCTTGACGGCACGCCTGATAAATCCTGTTTGGGGGCAAATGCCTGTCTTGCAGTTTCCATAGCAACTGCAAGAGCTGCTGCGAATTGGTATCATCTTCCTCTCTACCGTTATCTCGGAGGTCTTGACGCACACAAGCTTCCCATACCAATGATGAATATTTTAAACGGTGGTGCACACGCCTCAAATAATGTTGAAATTCAGGAATTTATGGCCGTCCCCGTAGGCTTTTCCAGATTTTCGGAGGCTCTTCGTGCGGGTAGTGAGGTCTATCACGCTCTTGGAAAACTGCTTAAAGAAAGGGGACTTTCCACCGCGGTGGGGGACGAGGGTGGCTTTGCTCCCGTGTTGGAAAGTGACGAAGCAGCTATTGAGCTGATAACACAAGCAATCAATAATGCCGGTTATTCCACAGAACAGATCCGTATCGCACTTGATGCCGCCGCCTCGGAATGGTTTGACGAAGAAAGCGGTGATTACGTTCTTCCCAAAACAGGCAAAAAAATGTCCTCTCCACAGCTGGTAACTTATTGGGAAGAGCTTGTTTCCCGTTATCCGATAATTATGTCAATAGAGGATGCCCTTGACCAACGCGATGAGGAAGGCTGGATAAGTGTGACCGAGAAGCTTGGCAACAAAATAATGCTTGTAGGTGACGACCTTTTCGTTACAAACGCCAAGCGGCTTTCAGCGGGTATAGAAAAAAGACTTGCCAACTCAATTCTGATAAAACCCAATCAGGTAGGAACTCTCACTGAAACCTTTGATACAGTTCACACGGCGAAAAACGCGGGGTACAGATTTATTCTCTCCCACCGCTCAGGCGATACCGAGGATACGACCATCGCTGACATCGCCGTAGCTTTATCCTCCGGCTTTATAAAAACGGGAGCACCCTGTCGAAGTGAGCGAGTAGCAAAATACAATCGGCTTCTGCGTATCGAATCCTCTCTCAACTGTTCCGCAAGATATGGATTTGCGAATATGCCAACAGCTAACTCTATATGTGGTATTGAAATCTAATAAAAATCGGAGCTGAGTCATATAAATGACTCAGCTCCGATTTTTCTTTTGATATTAGCCTACGGAAACGGTTTCCTCGGCAGTTTCTTCCTTAACAACGTCTACGTTGTGATAACACTTCATACCCGTTCCTGCAGGAATAAGCTTACCGATAATTACGTTTTCCTTAAGTCCCATAAGGTGGTCAACCTTACCTCTGATAGCCGCATCGGTGAGAACGCCAACGGTTTCCTGGAAGGATGCCGCGGACAAGAAGGACTCGGTGCGGAGTGCCGCCTTGGTGATACCAAGAAGCACGGGAGCACCCTCTGCAAGAACGAGCTGGTCTTCACCTGCGTCTATTCTTGCCTGGATCTTGTTGTTCTCTTCCTCAAACTCAAGCATATCCACAACGGAATCGGAAAGCATTGCAGTATCTCCGCTGTTGGTAACTCTTATCTTTCTGGTCATCTGTCTTGCAATGATCTCGATATGCTTATCGTTTACGTTACAAGACTGAGAACGGTAAACCTTCTGGATCTCCTGCGTCAAGTACGAGTAAACAGCGTCAAGACCCTGAATTCTCATAATATCGTTGGGAGCCTTATTACCTTCGGTAAGTCCGTCACCCACCTTGACCTCGTCGCCGTTCTTTACGCACAGTTTAAGACCCGAGTGGATAGGATATCTTGCAACCTCGATTCCCTCGGAATGAATTGCAACAATGTTAGAACCGGGAACATCACCGTCAAGAACGTGTACTATACCGTCAAACTCTGTCATAACAACGGGACTCTTAGGAGTTCTTGCCTCAAACAGCTCTTCAACTCTGGGAAGACCCTGAGTAATATCCGATCCTGCGACACCACCCGTGTGGAAGGTACGCATCGTAAGCTGTGTACCGGGCTCACCGATAGACTGAGCTGCAATTATACCAACTGCCTCGCCAATCTTAACCTTCTTACCCGATGCAAGGTCTGCACCGTAGCAGTGAGCACAGATTCCGTTCTTTGCGTGACACTGAATTACCGTTCTGATGTTAACACCCTTGATACCTGCAGCCTCGATTGCCTTAGCCTGCTCCTCGGTTATCATCTCGTCGTCCTCAACGATAACGTTTCCGTTAGCGTCCTGAACCTGACCGATGGTGTAACGTCCGACTATTCTCTCAGAGAGAGGCTCAAGAACGCTTCCGCTCTTGTCGTCGTAAATGGTCTGTACCCAAGCACCCTTGTTGGCATCACACTTCTCCTCACGGACTATAACCTCCTGAGGTACGTCAACAAGACGTCTTGTCAGGTATCCTGAGTTTGCCGTGTTAAGTGCGGTATCCGCAAGTGCCTTACGTGAACCCTTTGCACCCATGAAGTACTCGAATACGTTGAGTCCTTCACGGAAGTTAGACTTAACGGGGATCTCGACCGTTCTACCGCCGATAGCCGCCATACATCCTCTCATTCCCGCGAGCTGTCTCATCTGCTTGATAGATCCACGGGCTCCGGATGTTGCCATTATCTTGATAGGGTTGTAATCATCGAAGTTTTCAAGCAGGGCGTCTGCTACCTCGTTGGTAGTATCTTCCCAAGTCTTGATAACCTGTCTGTATCTCTCGTCGTCGGTAAGCAGACCCCAAGTATATGCCTCGTTGATCTGGTCTACCTTCTGCTGTCCTGCCTCGATGAGCTGGCTCTTCTGAGGAGGAATGGTCATATC
Source organism: Eubacteriales bacterium (assembly GCA_045658185.1). Lineage (GTDB taxonomy): Bacteria > Bacillota > Clostridia > Oscillospirales > CAG-272 > HGM12713. Next base: position 3,289 of record JAZOUQ010000128.1, on the reverse strand, counting down.
GTAAACGGAGATAGAGAAGGATGCTCTGGTGGAATACTTGTATCCAAGATCCTTTATCTTATCAAGCATCTCTGCACAGGTTGCGAAATCGTGGTACTTGATGCAGTTATCAATGATCTGACCAAGCTCCTTCTTCTTAACCACCTTCTGTATCTCAAGCTCGAACAGATCGTCCTCTGTCTTTCTCTCGATAAAGTGAAGGTCCTGAGGAATAGGCTCGTTGAAGATAAGACGACCAAGTGTTGCGTTGATTATCTTTGTCTTCTTCTCACCGTTTATCTCCTTGGTTACACGAATTCTCATAGGTGCGTGAAGTCCAAGGTCACCGTTAAGGTAAGCCATCATAGCCTCGTTCTTATCACGGTACAGACCGCCCTCACCGGGCTCGCCTGCTTTATCCATAGTAAGATAGTACGCACCGAGTATCATATCCTGAGAAGGAACTGCAACTGCTCTACCGTCCATAGGCTTCAGCAGGTTGTTTGCAGAAAGCATAAGGAATCTTGCCTCTGCCTGAGCCTCTGCGGAAAGCGGAACGTGTACAGGCATCTGGTCACCGTCGAAGTCTGCGTTAAACGCAGTACATACCAACGGGTGAAGCTTTATTGCTCTACCCTCTACAAGTACAGGCTCGAACGCCTGAATGGAAAGTCTGTGAAGCGTAGGTGCACGGTTAAGAAGAACGGGGTGTTCCTTGATAACATTCTCAAGAGCATCCCATACACAGGGATTCTCGTGTGCCTTTTCTATCTTCTTCTGTGCATCCTTTATACCTGGAACCTTGCCCATCTCTTCAAGTCTTTTTATTACGAAGGGCTTAAAGAGCTCAAGTGCCATTTCCTTAGGAAGTCCGCACTGATAGATCTTAAGAGAAGGTCCAACGACGATAACCGAACGTCCAGAATAGTCAACACGCTTACCAAGCAGGTTCTGACGGAAACGTCCCTGCTTACCCTTAAGCAGCTCGGAAAGAGATTTAAGGGGACGGTTGTTGGGGCCCGTTACGGGTTTACCCTCACGACCGTTGTCGATAAGGGAGTCAACTGCCTCCTGAAGCATTCTCTTCTCATTGTTTATAATAACCTGAGGAGAGTTTATCTCAATAAGCTTTTTAAGACGGTTGTTTCTGCTGATAACTCTTCTGTAAAGCTCGTTAAGGTCAGAGGTCGCAAAGCGTCCTCCGTCAAGCTGTACCATAGGACGAAGGTCTGCGGGAAGCACGGGGACAACGTCAAGTATCATCCACTCCAGCTTGTTTCCGGACTTTCTAAAGGACTCGATTATCTCAAGTCTTTTGATTATTTTAGTCTTTTTCTGTCCCGAAGAAATCTCAAGCTCTTCACGTAATTTTGCAGCCTCTGCGTCAATATCAATACCTGCAAGAAGCTCCTTAATAGCCTCAGCTCCCATTCCTACACGGAAGTCGTTGCCGTAAAGCTCTCTCTGCTCACGAAGCTCGTTCTCATCAAGAACCATTCCCTTTTCAAGGGTGGTATGACCGGGATCAAGCACTACGTTTCTGTGATAGTACAGAACGTTCTTAAGGTTCTTGGGTGTCATATCAAGAGCCGTTGCCATCTTCGAGGGGATAGCTCTGAAGTACCAAATGTGAGATACGGGGGAAACCAGGTCAATGTGACCCATACGCTCACGTCTTACCTTTTTAGTGGTAACGTCAACGCCACACTTCTCACACTTGTGAGGCTCTTTATTGTGGGAATTCTTATACTTTCCGCACATACAAGCACCATCCTTGGTAGGACCAAAGATACGCTCGCAAAACAGTCCGCCTACCTCTGCCTTAAGCGTACGGTAGTTGATGGTCTCGGGCTTGGTTACCTCACCGTAAGACCATTCTCTTATCATCTCCGGAGATGCCAGACCTATTCTTATAGAATCAAATTCATTATTCTGCACAGCCATTCTCCTTTAATCATTCATTATCAAAATTTTCATCAATGCCGTCAAAATCAGCTTCCTCGCCGAATTCATCTTCGATGATATCATCACCGTTTTCATCCTTGAAGGTGAAGCCGTCAATTGCCGTTAATTCGTCCTCGTCGTCGCTCATAGTTATAGCATCCGCTTTGTTAGAATATACGAACGGTTCATCATCGTTGCATATAGAAGAAAGCTGAACGTCGTTGCCTTCCTTATCAAGAGTACGGATATTAAGACCGAGTGACTGAAGCTCCTTAACAAGCACCTTGAAGGACTCGGGAACACCGGGAGTAGGAATATTCTGACCCTTGATAATAGCCTCGTAAGCTCTGCGACGTCCGTTGATATCGTCAGACTTAACGGTGAGTATTTCCTGAAGGGTGTAAGCCGCACCGTACGCCACAAGTGCCCAAACTTCCATTTCTCCGAAACGCTGACCGCCGAATTGAGCTTTACCGCCCAAGGGCTGCTGTGTAACGATGGAGTACGGACCGTTAGAACGTGCGTGGATCTTATCGTCAACAAGGTGGTGGAGCTTGAGGTAGTACATAATACCTACGGTTACGGGGTTGTCGAAGGGCTCACCCGTTCTACCGTCGTAGAGTATGGTCTTACCGTCTATAACTCTTACCTTATCCTCAGCGTAGAGTCTTGCCATTTCCTCGGCATCGTTTCTCTGCTCGTCGGTTATTCTTACAAGGTCCTTAGTTCCGTCCTCGGTAACGGTTTCAATAAAGAGTGCCTTACCGTCAACGTTCTCGCCCTTGCAAACGCGTCTGCAGTTTCCTGCCATACGCAGACATTCAATAATATCTCTCTCGTTCGCACCGTCAAATACGGGAGTTTCTATCTTCCAACCCAGCTTGCGAGCCGCAATACCAAGGTGTACCTCAAGAACCTGACCGATATTCATACGGGAAGGAACGCCCAAAGGATTAAGAACGATGTCAAGGGGCGTACCGTCAGCCAAGAAAGGCATATCCTCAGGAGGAAGTATGCGGGAAACGACACCCTTGTTACCGTGACGTCCTGCCATCTTATCTCCTACGGAGATCTTTCTCTTCTGTGCGATATATACCTTAACCTTCTTGTTAACGCCTGTGGGAAGATCGTCGTTGTTCTCGTGAGAGAATACCTTTACGTCAACTACGATACCCGTTTCACCGTGAGGAAGTCTGAGAGAAGTATCTCTAACCTCTCTTGCCTTCTCACCGAAGATGGAGCGAAGCAGCTTTTCCTCTGCGGTAAGCTCTGCCTCTCCCTTGGGAGAGATCTTACCTACAAGTATGTCACCTGCTCTTACCTCAGTACCCTTCTTAACGATACCCTCGGTATTGAGATCCTTAAG
>JAZOUQ010000127.1:0-5943 GCA_045658185.1 Eubacteriales bacterium | reverse complement strand
GTAAGCGATGTAGAAGGAATACTTGAAAAATATAAATAATTTGACGTTATGAAGGAACTGTCACTTAATATTCTGGACGTAACTAAAAATTCGGTGTCTGCAGGAGCGAAGAATATCCTTGTATCTCTTAATAAAGATATGGACGGGTGGCTGACGTTGACCATAAAGGATGACGGTTGCGGAATGTCGAAGGAAACGGTTGAAAACGTTACCAATCCTTTTTACACTACCAGAACGACGAGAAAGGTAGGGCTTGGACTTCCTCTTTTAAAAATGGCGGCGGAGCAAACAGGCGGAAGCTTGCATATTACGTCAAGTCAGGAAGAGGACAAGCACGGAACTGAGGTTGTGGCTGTGTTTGATACCAATAGCATAGACTTTATGCCTGTTGGAGATATAATTTCAACAATGTGTATACTTATTGCCGGAAGTCCTGAAATTGATTTTAAATTTGAGGATAGTACACCGGAAGGAACGGTAATGCTTGACACAACTGAAATCAAGGCAATTCTCGGCGAGGAAATATCTTTGTCGGAGCCTGAAATTCAGATGTGGATGGGTGAATATTTAAAGGAACAGTACGAGAATCGTTAAAAAATAATTTATTGAAATAAAACGGAGGAATTGATTATGAAATCTTTGGCGGAACTTGCTGCAATCAGAGAGAGAATGCAGAACAAGGTTGTTATCCGTGAAGGTGCTGCTGCAACGAGAGTTGTCGTTGGTATGGCTACTTGCGGTATTGCTGCCGGTGCAAGACCCGTTCTCAATGCATTTGTTGAGGGTATTGCAAACGCAAACCTTGGGGACAAGGTAACGGTTACCCAGACAGGATGTATCGGTATTTGCCAGTATGAGCCTGTTGTTGAGGTTTTTGAAGAAGGAAAAGAAAAGGTAACCTACGTAAAGGTTGACGCACAGAAGGCTGCTGAGATCATCGAGAAGCATCTTATCGGTGGTAAGGTGGTTGAAGAGTACACTGTTGGTGCTTGATTACTTACTGAATAAACGAAAGGATAAAAAACTATGATTAGATCACACGTTTTGGTATGTGGCGGTACAGGTTGTACATCTTCCGGAAGTAATAAGATTCAGGAAGCTCTTATTTCTGAAATCGCTGCGAAGGGACTTGATGATGAGATCAAGGTGGTCGGAACAGGATGTTTCGGTCTTTGTGCTCTCGGTCCAATTATGATTGTATATCCCGAAGGAACGTTCTACAGCTGCGTAACTGTTGATGACGTTCCCGAGATCGTTGAGGAACATTTCCTCAAGGGTCGTCCTGTTGAAAGACTTGTATATCACGAAACAAAGGCAAGTGCAGAGGAGCTGCACCACGCAACTTCTCTTTCTGAAACTTCTTTCTACAAAAAGCAGAAGAGAATAGCACTTCGTAACTGCGGTGTTATCAACCCTGAGAATATTGATGAGTACATAGCAATGGACGGTTACCAGGCTCTTGGTAAGGTGCTTACCGAGATGACTCCCGATGACGTTATCCAGACCATTCTTGACTCCGGACTCCGTGGACGCGGAGGCGGTGGATTCCCCACGGGTCTTAAGTGGAAATTTGCTTCCGGTAACAGAGGAGAGGTAAAGAAGTACGTTGCTTGTAATGCAGACGAAGGTGACCCCGGTGCATTTATGGACCGTTCTATCCTTGAGGGTGACCCCCATGCAGTTCTTGAGGCAATGGCTATCGCAGGATATGCTATCGGAGCTGACGAAGGATTTATCTATGTAAGAGCAGAGTATCCTATTGCAGTACACCGTCTTGAGGTTGCTATAAAGCAGGCTCGTGAGTACGGTCTGCTTGGCAAGGATATATTCGGAACTGGCTTCAATTTCGATATTGAGCTTCGTTTCGGTGCAGGTGCGTTCGTATGTGGTGAGGAAACCGCTCTTATGACCTCTATTGAGGGTAACAGAGGTGAGCCTCGTCCCCGTCCTCCTTTCCCTGCGGTAAAGGGGCTGTTTGGTAAACCCACCGTTCTTAACAACGTTGAAACCTATGCTAACATCACTCAGATAATTCTTAACGGTCCCGATTGGTTCAAGACCATGGGTACTGAAACCTCCAAGGGAACAAAGGTATTTGCTCTTGGCGGTAAGATTACTAACACCGGACTTGTTGAAGTTCCTATGGGAACAACTCTCCGTGAGGTAGTTGAGGAAATCGGTGGCGGTATTCCTAACGGCAAGAAGTTCAAGGCGGCTCAGACCGGTGGACCTTGCGGTGGATGTATCCCCGCATCTCTTATTGATACTCCTATCGACTACGATAACCTTATCGCAATCGGTTCTATGATGGGTTCGGGCGGACTTATAGTTATGGACGAGGATACTTGTATGGTTGACCTTGCAAGATTCTTCCTTGACTTTACTGTTGACGAGTCTTGTGGTAAGTGTACTCCTTGCCGTGTAGGAACAAGAAGACTTCTTGAGATTCTTGATAAGATCATCGCAGGAAACGGCGAAATGGAAGACCTTGATCGTCTTGAGGAACTCTCTAACTATATTAAGAGTGCATCTCTCTGCGGACTTGGTCAGACCGCTCCTAACCCTGTACTCTCCACTCTTCGTTACTTCAGAGATGAGTATATCGCTCACATTGTTGACAAGAAGTGCCCCGCAGGCGTATGTAAGAGCCTTATGCAGTACAAGATCGACGCTGATAAGTGTAAGGGTTGTACTCTTTGTGCAAGAAAGTGTCCCGTTAACGCTATCTCCGGAACGGTTAAGCAGCCTCACGTTATTGATACCGCTAAGTGTATCAAGTGCGGAGCTTGTATTGATAGCTGTAAGTTTAAGGCAATTTATAAAGATTAAGAAAGGAGAACTGAGGATATGGAAACAATTAGCATAAAGATAAATGGCGTACAGTATGATGTACCCAAGGGATCCACGGTTCTTGAAGCAGCAAGAGCTGCAAAAATCGATATCCCCACACTTTGCTACCTTAAGGATATTAACGAGATAGGTGCTTGTCGTCTGTGTCTTGTTGAGGTCTCCGAGGGTGGTAAGCCTTTCCGTATGGTTACTGCGTGTGTATATCCTGTAACCGAGGGAATGGAGATACTCACTAATACTCCCAAGATCAACAATTCGAGAAAGACTAATCTTGAGCTTCTTCTGTCTAACCACGACCGTAAGTGCTTGTCCTGCGTACGTAGCACAACCTGTGAGCTTCAGAAGCTCTGCCTTGAGTACGGTGTTGATGAAACGAAATTTGCGGGTGTAAAGAATCATTATGAAATAGATACATCTACTCCTATTATTCGTGATAATAACAAGTGTATCCTTTGCCGTCGTTGTGTAGCTACTTGTAAGAACGTACAGGAGATCGGCGTTATCGGTGCAAACGACAGAGGTTTTGATACTCACATTGCATCTGCATTTGAGCAGACTCTTGGTGAAACATCTTGTGTAAACTGCGGACAGTGTATCGTTTCTTGTCCCGTAGGTGCACTTTACGAGAGAGATGATACGGATGAGATCAGAGAGGCTATTGCTGATCCCAGCAAGCACGTTCTCATTTGTACCGCACCTTCCGTTCGTGCTCAGATTGGTGAGTGCTTCGGTTACGAGCCTGGTACTGACTGCGAAGGCAAGATGGTTGCAGCACTCAAGAAGCTTGGCTTCGACGGTGTTTACGATATGAATCTTACCGCAGACCTTACGATTATGGAAGAGGCTACCGAGTTCCTCGGAAGAGTTAAGAATGGCGGAGTACTTCCTATGATTACTTCTTGCTCTCCCGGTTGGATCAAGTACTGTGAGCATTACTACCCTGAGTTCACAGAAAATCTTTCCACTTGTAAGTCTCCTCAGCAGATGTTTGGTGCAGTAGCAAAGACATATTACGCTGAGAAGATGGGTTGGGATCCTAAGGATATATTCTTTGTATCTGCAATTCCTTGTACTGCAAAGAAGTTTGAGGTAGGCAGACCCGGTCAGTCCGCAGCAGGAGTTCCTGATGTTGACGTTGCGGTTACAACCCGTGAGCTTGGAAGAATGATCCAGAAGGCAGGAATTGACTTCAGAGCACTTGACGACGAGAAGTTTGATAATCCCTTCGACATCGGTTCGGGTGCAGGTGCTATCTTTGGAGCAACCGGCGGTGTTATGGAGGCAGCACTTCGTACGGCAGCTGAGGTTATCGAGGGTAAGCCTCTTGAAAAACTTGAATTTAACGAAGTTCGTGGTATAGAGGGTGTTAAGACCGCTACCTATAAGCTCGGAGATATTACTCTTAACGTTGCAGTTGCTTCCGGAACAGCAAACGCTAAGAAGGTTATTGAGGCTGTTAAGGCAGGGGAGCTTGACGTTCAGTTCATCGAGATCATGGCATGTCCCGGCGGATGTGTAAACGGTGGTGGACAGCCCATTCAGCCCGCAGTTGTAAGAATGACTACTGACCTCAGAAGTGTAAGAGCGGCAGTTCTTTACAACGATGATGCTACAAGCGAGATTCGTAAGTCTCACGAAAATCTTGCTGTTAAGAAGCTTTACGACGAGTACTTTGGAGAACCCAATAGCCATAAGGCACACGAAATTCTCCATACTCACTACATCAAGCGTGGTCTTTAATTGACCATAATATTAGCGGTCACTCTGCACTAAAGCAGAGTGACCGCTTGTTATTTTGTCGATTATTTTTTATTTAAAATAATTGACAATGTTATCTGCTTATGCTATAATTATATAGATAAATTATTGTGAGGTGTTGACATGAAGCAGGATAAAATAAAACTGATTATGACAATTGCTTGTATATGCTTTGCTGTTCTTGCGGTTATCTTCTTGATTTCAGGAATTATTTACAGCGGAGATCACGTATTTACAAAGGTGATACTTTTTGTGATCGCGGTAATATCTATAATAGCATCGGGAGAGCTTGCTTATCTCGTTTGGTTCGGTAAGGGTGGAGAAACTCCGAATTTCTTTTTGTTTAACAACTCTAAAAAAGTGAACATATCTGTGGAAGAGCTTTCAGATAAGAGAATAAATGAAAAGATGATGGAATATTTCTCTGACTTTGCATCTTCCGAAGGAAAGCTTTGGACGGAAAATATTTTAGAAAACAGCGAAATAGAGAATCATTTTAAGCCTGCGGTGGCATATAAGCTTCTGTACGATCTGGCTGTTCTTGATAAGGAGGCAGGTTGGAAGTGTTTTGATCTTGCGTCGATAACTACTGTTGAATTCATAGCTTCAGCTCTCGAACAAAATGGTGATGTTGATATGGCAGGATACATAAGACAGTTCAAGCAGGTCCAAATCTTAAATGTTCCTCAGTTCAGAGAATTTATAATAAGCAACAAGGATTATCTTGGACTTAGACTTTGTTCTTATGTTCGTGAGAATATAAGCAAATTTGAATAAGTTGTATAAAATAAACAATTACCATGTGCTTTTTTTTCCACGGTAATTGTTTTTTTATCTTGAAAATGGTAGTAAAATGTGATAAAATGTACATAGTTGTAGGGGGTGGTGAAATATGATATATATTGGTATAGCCGATTTGAATATTTGCATAGATAATAAATATGATTATGTGGAAAAGCTATGCCGTGGGTACATTATTTCGCCATGCGAAGCTGATATGAAGGTTTCAGTCAGTGATGAAGCGATAGCCGCTGAGATGAGAATTGCAGAACGTGACGTTAGCGAAGCATATGCTGAAGGAGTATGTGTGTATCGAGAGATATGTAGAAGACTTCCTGGGGAGTTTGGTGCGTATCTGTTTCATAGTGCAGTAATAGAGTACAACGGATATGGTTTTGCTTTTTCCGCCAAAAGTGGGACGGGAAAATCGTCCCATATAGTGCTATGGAGGAAGAAGTTCGGGTCAGACGTACATATAGTAAACGGAGATAAACCTATAATGAGGTTTATAGATGGAAAATTGTATGCTTATGGAACACCGTGGTGCGGTAAAGA
>JAZOUQ010000126.1:0-8887 GCA_045658185.1 Eubacteriales bacterium | reverse complement strand
CGTCTTATCCGTAAAAAGTATGTTCATACTCCCCGCCGCCTCTATTCCCACAGGCTTCCTGACAAGCACCTGATCTCTCACCATTCGCTTTATATTTGACGAAAGCACCACCGCGATCATCATAGGAAGTCCTTCGGGGACGGCAACCACCAAAACGGTGAGGCCCAGCATAAAGGCGTGAAGAAGCTTTTCTGCAATAAAGGGCAGGTCGCTTATCTTCATAAGCACAAGCTCCCACTCAAATCCGCTGTCCATAACAAGACAGTTAAAGAGATACGCAAACGCAATAAGAAATGCCGCCACAAATCCAAGGCGGCTTATTTGTTTTGCCAACCTTGCAAGTCGTATTTTCAATGGGCTTTCTCTCGTATCCGTCTGCACCTCCAAGGATATTTTACCGAGAAAGCTCTCGTCCCCCACGGCAAACACCTCTCCCTCACAGCTCCCGCCAAGCACGGGACAGCCTCGAAGAAGCGTGTTCCTTTCATCGGGATACGGGCGACGCGTGGCACAGGGAGATTTTTTTATTTCCTTGCTCTCTCCCGTTATTGCCGATTGGTCAACGGACACCTCGCCCTCCACTATGTAACAGTCGGCAGGTATTCTCTCCCCCGCCCCTATCACTATGCGGTCGCCTACAACTATCTCCTCCATCTGCAAAGTGCATAGTATTCCGTCACGCCATACTCTCACGCTCTGTCGCTGACACTCCCCCGACAGACGGCGAAAGGCATTCTCGCCCCCACTCTCCGAAAGAGCAGAAATAAAGGCGGCAAGAAAGACGGAAACACCTATTCCCGCCGTTTCAAGTATATCTCCGCCCCGAAAAACAAATATTAAATTTACCCCCAAGGCAACCAAAAGTATGCGTATGACGGGGTCACCCAGATTTTCAAAAAAACGTCTTGCAAAGGTCTTGGTCTTCTTCCCCGACAGCACGTTCGCCCCGTTCTCTCGCCGTGACGCCTCTGCCTCCGCCGAGGTAAGTCCCAACCGCCCTTGCCGCTTTTTGGTGTCTGTCATTTTTCTCTCCTCCTAAAACGTTACTACCAAAATATATGTATAAAAATATCAGTCAATGATAAATGATATAATAGATTAAGCAATAATAAAAATTGGGATTTAACGGGGAGTTATATACGCCACCGAGATCTCGGACGAATATCCAAAACCGCATCTCCCCGATAAATCAAAATTTGAGAGGTATCTGAATATATGGAAAATAAAAAGACAGCAACGCCACGCGATACTCTGAGCGAGGTCTGCTTTCTCACGGTCATATGCGTTTTTATTTCCTTTATTGGCTGGTGCTTTGAAAAAGCGGGGCGGTATATTGCTTATGGCGACGTTGCCGACAGAGGCTTTCTTACCCTCCCTCTCTGTCCGATATACGGAATAAGCGTGGTAGCAATATTTCTGCTTTGCGGTACGCCCAAGCACATGAGGGGTATTCTGGGCGGTAAAATAAGAAAAACCAAACTGTGGCAAAAGGTAATAAGCAACAAAACATGGCGGAAATATGCCTTTTACTTCCTTTTCGTCACACTCACATCAACCCTCGCGGAGCTTGCGGTGGGGCTTATCTTCAAGGCATTCGGAATCACTCTTTGGGATTACAGCGGCCGTGCCTTCAATCTGTTTGGAGTTATCTGTCCCTCCTTCAGTCTTATGTGGGGCGTTCTCATAACCGCCTTTATGGCTCTTGGCTGGAAGCCTCTTTACGACCTCATTCACCGCATACCCGTCCATATCGCAAAAAGGGCGGCATTTACTCTCGCACTTGCAATATCGGTGGATTTTGCCGTAAATCTCATTTTGCTCTGACGAGCAGTCCGTGCTTCCATATATGTATCATTTCCCTACGCTCCAGCGTCCGAGCCGCCGTTCGGTCGGTCAGCGTGACCTTGATAAGCACCCGTACCGTCTCCCCCTCCTCGGTCAGCTCCGACCACAATCGGTAGCGGTAAGAATGTGATATGTCCTTGAGGATCATTACAAGTCCGTTTTCGCAAAACTTGATGCAATTATCCTCCACTCGGTCGTAAAATTTATTAAAGCTTTTGAGTGTCTTACTTCTCGGAAGCGTAATTATACGCTCCACCTCCCCGCCCGACGGCAATATCATTCTGCTTTTTCGGGTAACTAACGATATATCTTTCTCCTCCATACGAACCCTCCTTTCACTCAATAATACGTCATCATTTCACAAAAAATGCAAATTTCATTTCAAAAATATTCATTATTTGAGTTTTTTGCAAATATAATTTAGTGTATTATATGGATTTGTCTGCAAAAACAAGAAAATTTTTGAATTTTTTCATTCTTGCTCTTGCAAAAACGAAAAAAATGTGTTATAATAGTTGAACATTGCGTATTTTCGTGAAAACTATAGATACGGAGGTGCATCCGATTTGAGATTTGATATGATGAACGAAAACGAAAACAACGAGGCAATTGATAAAATATTTGCCAACTGCGTAGAAGAGGCGCGTTCCGCCAATCGCATTCCCGCGGAAGCTTTCGAAAGCTATCGCGTGAAAAAGGGTCTGCGTGAGGCTGACGGCACGGGCGTTATGGCAGGTGTTACCAATATCGGTAATGCACACGGCTACGTTGTGTACGAGGGTGAGAAATTAGCCGACGACGGAAAGCTTGAATACAGAGGTATGAATCTGGTATCTCTTATCGACGGCTTCAGCTCGGAAGACCGCTTCGGCTTTGAGGAGTGCATATATCTTCTGCTCTTTGGAAAGCTCCCCAACAAGCAGCAGCTCTCCGATTTCTGCGATCTGCTGACCGCAAAACGCCGCCTTCCCGCAGGATTTACCGAAAACATAATTATGAAAGCCCCCTCGCCCTCTATTATGAACAAGATGGCGATGTCGATACTTGCACTTTACGCGTACGACGACAATCCCGACGAAACCAGCCTTGAAAACACTCTGCGTCAGAGCATTGACGTAATCGCAAAGCTGCCCGTTATAGCCGCTAACGCGTACAGAGTATACAGAACGTACTTCCACGGCAAGAGCCTTAATCTTCACACCCCCAAGGACGGTCTTTCCACCGCGGAGAACTTCCTCAGAATCTCCCGCTCCAGCAAGACCTTCACAGAGGAGGAGGCAAGACTTCTTGACCTTTGTATGGTAATTCAGGCAGAGCACGGCGGCGGAAACAACTCCACCTTCTCTTGCAGAGTTCTGTCATCTTCGGGAACGGACACCTACTCGGCAATAAGTGCCGCAATAGGCTCTCTTAAAGGCCCTCTCCACGGCGGAGCTAACATAAAGGTTCAGGAAATGTTCGACAGCATTCGTCCCATGGTCAAGGACGTTAACGACGACGATGAGGTAAGACACATTCTTCTTGGCATACTCAACCGTGAGTACGGCGACGGTCTTGGCAAGATATACGGTATGGGTCACGCAATCTATACCAAGTCCGACCCAAGAGCTATTATGCTCAAGAAGTATGCCGAGGATCTTGCTATCCGTAAGGGATACGGCGACGACTTCCGTCTGCTTGAGTCTATCGAGAGAGTTACCCCCGATCTCTTTAACGAGTTCAAGGGTACAAACAGACCTATGTGTGCAAACGTTGACCTTTATTCGGGTCTGGTCTACCGTATGCTCGGTATTCCCCCTGAAATGTATACTCCTCTCTTCGCTTGTGCAAGAGTTGCAGGTTGGTGTGCTCACCGCTTGGAGGAAACACAAACAGCAAATAAGATCATTCGTCCTGCATACAAGTGTATAGCTAAAAAGCAGGAATATATCCCTCTCAACGAGAGATAATTTAATATAACAGTAAAACCGCGGCTGACTTGTTTTATATCAGCCGCGGTTTTTTGAAGTTAGTTTTGTGGAAAGGTTTCGCTACCTTTTTGAAAAAGGTAACACCAAAAACTTTACGGACTAAAATGGCTTGACTTTAAGGCATAGTCTGTGCTGTCATTTTTAATTTTTAATTCACACCCAACGTTTGTTTTTCTAATAAAATTTCCATATATATCTATTAAAAATCAAAAATAAGTTGACAAATCAACAAAAATGTGGTATGATATATTTGAATATAGTTAAAAAGGAGGGGAAAAAGTGGAGCGAGATAGGCTCGATGAATTTATGACCCTTGTGGTCGGAACATCAAGATGTATTACAAAGCTGAAAAGCAGATACATGTCCAGATACTGCTTGGGCAGTACGCACACTATGTGCATTCGAAAGCTGTATTCGTCAAAATCGGGACTCACCCGTACACAAATATCCGATGCTTGTGAGCTTGATAAAGCACAGGTATCAAGAATAATCTGTGAGCTAACTCAAAAGGGCTTCGTCGTAGAAGGTCCGGGCAGCTCCAATTACAAAAGGCGTGTCGTTCTCACCGAGGAAGGAAAAAGAGTAGCCGAGGAAGTAAACGACATCGTTCTTAAGATCAACACCCAGGTCAGCGAGGATATACCCCAAGAGGAAATTGAAGCATTCTATCGGGTGTTCGAGCATATTTATAACAAATTGAAAATTGCAGAAGAATCCAATATCTAACTTCGCAAGAAAGGATTTTATTATGGCAAACAACAGCTATATGGATAAAGCCACGGGCAAGACTATCGTCCGCACGATAACGCGTCCCAAAACAGAGAGAAACTACGAAAGAGTTTCCGATGCCTACGACCTTTGCCGCATTATAGCAAAGCACGGTGACAAAACGGCTTTCACCTATTTTGATAAGAGCAAAAAGCTTTATACCATCTCCTATACAAGATTTTATAACAGAATACACAGAACCGCAGCAGGTCTTACAAAGATAGGTCTTGCGGGTAAAAAGGTTGCTCTGATAGGAGAAACCTCCACCGCTTGGTTGGCATCTTACCTTGCAATACTCGTAACAGGCGGTGTTGCTATTCCTATGGATAAGGAGCTTGAAATAAGCTCTATTGTCGGTCTTCTTGAGAGTGTTGATGCAGACGCTATCATCTATTCCGATTCCTTCAACGGCAAAATTATCAATGCCGTTTCCAAGGACAGCTCTCTTAAAACCTTTATACCGATAGACCCCGACGAGGAGGAGCTTAAGCACGAGGGCGTTATCGCTTACAGAACTATGAGAGCTATGGGTAAGAAGGAGATCGAGGAGAACGGCTTTAAGCTTAACCCCAAGCAGGACAGAGAAAAAATGTGCGAGATGCTCTTTACCTCGGGTACTACGGGAACGAGCAAATGCGTTATGCTCTGCCAGAAGAACATCTTCTCCGTCGTGACCGCCGCTTGTGCGTCCGTTGACTTCGGTCCTGATGACGTTCTCGTATCCGTTCTTCCCATACACCACACCTATGAGCTGGCTATCCTGCTGGCAGAGATGGACTACGGCGTTCATATCTGCATAAACGACTCACTCACCAAGGTTCTCAGAAACTTCCAGCTCTTCAAGCCTACGGGTCTTGTGCTTGTCCCCTTGTTCGTCTATACTATGTACAAAAAGATATGGACGGAGGCAAAAAAGACGGGACAGGACAAGAAGCTCAAGCTTGGCTTAAGTGCGTCTTACGCTCTCCGCAAGGTGGGTATAGATAAGAGAGAGGCACTGTTCAAGCAGGTGACCTCGGCGTTCGGCGGCAGACTCAACAAGATAATCTGCGGCGGAGCGGCTCTCAACCCCAAGATGATCGAGTTCTTTAACGAGATAGGAATAAATCTGTACGAGGGCTTTGGAATTACAGAGTGTGCTCCTCTTACCTTCGTAACTCCCTACTACGCACAGAAGATAGGTTCGGTTGGCCCTGCCGTTCCCTGCTGTCAGGGACGCATTGACGCGACCGGCATCGGTGCTCACGGATACCCCGAAGGCGAGATACAGATAAAGGGCGACAACGTAATGCTCGGCTACTACAACAATCCCGAGGCAAACGAGGCGGCATTCACCGAGGACGGTTGGTTCCGCACGGGAGATATGGGATATATGGACGACGACGGATATTTCTATATCACGGGACGTCTTAAGTCGGTAATCGTTCTTGAAAACGGAAAGAATATCTTCCCCGAAGAGATCGAGGAATACTTGGCAAATATCGAGGAGATCGCGGAAAGCGTAGTAGTTGGTCGTCAGAACGGTGCTACCGTAAATCTGGTGGCTCTCGTTTACCCCAATGAATCCAAGTTTGCTCCCGACACTTCCGACGAGCAAATACAGGAAGCGATCGAGAAAAAGATACGTCAGCTCAACAAGACTCTTCCCTCTCACAAGCAGATAAAGCAGGTTGAGTTAAGAGATACCGAGTTTGAAAAGACGTCTTCAAGAAAGATAAAGCGTCACCTTGTAAGCTGAAATTTTAACCAGAAACGTTTATTTTAGAAAGGAATTTATCCAAATGCGTGATTATGTAATTTTGTCCGACTCGGGAACCGACCTCACCCCTGCCTTGGCAAAGGAGATCGACGTCAGAGTTCTTGACCTTATGGTAATTATGGAGGGAGAACCCGAGCCTAAGCCTGACAGTGCGGTAGACCACAAGGAATTTTATAAGTTCCTCAGAGATAAGAAGATGGCGAGTACGTCGGCGATAAATCCCGAAACCTTCTCCGAAGTAATGGAGGAGTACGTCAAGGAAGGCAAGGACGTTCTTTACCTTGGCTTTTCCTCGGGACTGAGCAACACCTACAATGCAGGCAGACTTGCGGCAGAGGAGCTTTCCGAGAAATATCCCGACGCAAAGATATATGCTTGTGATACCCTCTGTGCTTCTCTCGGTCAGGGAATGTTCGTATATCTGGCGGCAAAGAAGAAGGCGGCAGGCGCTACCATCGACGAGCTTCGCGATTGGGTGGAAGCAAACAAGCTCCATCAGTGCCATTGGTTCACCGTTGACGACCTTATGTTCCTCAAGCGTGGCGGAAGAGTAAGTGCTGCCACCGCTGCTGTCGGAACTCTGCTGGGCATCAAACCCGTTATGCACGTTGATAACGCAGGTAAGCTTATAAAGATGGGAACTGCAAGAGGAAGAAAGGCTTCTCTTGACGCACTCGTTGAAAAGGCAAAGGCGACCGCCACCGAAACGGACGTTATGTTCATCTGTCACGGCGACTGCATTGACGATGCAAATTACGTTGCCGAGCGTGTAAAGAACGAGCTTGGCGTTAAAGAGGTCATTATCGGCTACACGGGAGTTGTTATCGGTTCTCACTCGGGTCCCGGCACACTTGCATTATTCTACATTGGTACAGAGAGGTAATTTATTATGAAGCTTGACGGTCCTTCCCTATATGCTCTTATGCTGTCTGCGGCTAACGCACTTGACAACAACAAGACAGCTATAAACAATATGAACGTATTCCCCGTTCCCGACGGAGATACGGGAATCAATATGTCGCTTACCCTTGACGCGGTAAGAAATCTTGAAGAGTCTTACGCACAGCAAGGCGTTTCCGAGCTTTCCAAGAAGATAGCCTCTCTCATTCTGAGAGCGGCAAGAGGTAACTCGGGTGCTATCCTTTCTCTGTTCTTCAGAGGAATGTCCAAGGCATTCGTTGATTGCGAGGAGGCTGACACAACGGACGTTGCCCGTGCATTCCGCAAGGGTACTGAGGAGGCGTACAGAGCGGTAATGAACCCCACCGAGGGTACTATTCTTACCGTAATGCGTCACTGTGCCGAGGAGGCTGAAAAGGCAGTTGCCGAAAACAGATTTGCAAAGGACGACGTAAGAGGTCTGTTTGCTTACATAGTTGACGTGGGAGAGGAAGCTCTTGCACACACCCCCGACCAGTTGCCCATACTTAAAGAGGTAAACGTAGTTGACGCGGGCGGTGCCGGATTTATGACCGCACTCAACGGTATGCTTTCTGCTCTTAACGGTACTCCCGTTATGAGAGAGGACACTTCCGTGGAGGCAAAGGAGGCAGATTTCTCCGAGTTTGATACCGAATCCATTACCTTCCCCTACTGCACCGAATGTATCGTTGAAAAGTACGAGCAGTTCGCAGGCGAGGGACACGCAGAGGAGTTCCACAAGCTGGTCGGAAGCATTGGCGACAGCGTGGTATTCGTTGAGGACGAGAGCATAATCAAGGTTCACGTTCACACCGACCACCCCGGCAAGGTGCTTGAAAAGGCTTGCGAGTTCGGTATGTTGGCAACCGTAAAGATAGAAAATATGCGTAAGCAGCACTCCGCTATCGTTTCCGACAAGCAGGACGCAAAGAAGGCAGAGCCTGTAATTGCCGAGCCTGTTAACGATTACGGTTTCGTAAGCGTTTGTATGGGCGAGGGTATCAGAGAAACCTTTATCGACCTTGGCGTTGATAACATAATCTTTGGCGGTCAGACTATGAACCCCAGCACTCAGGATATTATAGACGGTATCTGCAAGACCCCCGCGAAGGTGGTTTACGTTCTGCCCAACAACAAGAACATATATATGGTAGCCGCTCAGGCTGCAAAGCTCGTTAAGGACAGACAGGTCATCGTTATGGAGACCAGAAGCGTACCTCAGGGTATCGCCGCTATGCTGGCGTTCAACCCCGACGGTGAGGTGGAGGCTAACACCGAGGCTATGAAGGAATCCATCACCCACGTTGTAAGTATGTCCGTTACCCACGCGGTAAGAGATACCACTATCGACGGCAAACATATCGAAAACGACCAGATGATGGGACTTGTTGACGGTAAGATAGAATACGTTGCAAACACTCCCGAGGAGTGCCTCAAGATGCTGACAGAAAAGATGGCGGGTGCCACCTACATCACTCTGTTCTGCGGCGAAGAGGTTGACGACGCGGGTATGGCGGCGGCTGAGGAGATAATCCGTTCTTCCGTTAAGGACGCTGAAGTGGTTGCTATCAAGGGCGGTCAGCCTATCTACAATTACGTAATTTCCGTAGAGAAATAAACAAAA
>JAZOUQ010000125.1:0-7825 GCA_045658185.1 Eubacteriales bacterium | reverse complement strand
CCATTTTTGCAGAACCTTGGAAAAGCGGTCCCGGGGAAGCCCGGGGGCTTTGATAATTGCCGCCTCCGAGGGAAGCGGATTGGCGGAGGAAAAGAAAATGCAGACACCCGTACCGCCCTCGCGTATGTATTTGTTGTAGGGCATATCGGGGTGTGTTTTCGGTGGCAAATAGAGGATAGAGTCTGTGTCAAAAACCAAGGATTTATCTCCGTATACCAATTCTGTGCGGCCGTGAAACTTTACACTCAACTGATAAACTGTCTGCTTGGCTTTATACACCAACAGATTATCCGATGCCACGGCAACCGTGGGAGATACGCGGACGACCTTAACGCCCGACCAATCATAGCCGTCAAATAAATTCATGCTTTCCCCTTCCTTTCATAGCTTTTGCACCATTATTATACCATTGAAGCTTGAAATTGTAAAGCACTTTTCAAAAACAAATATATAAATTGTGCTAATAAAATAAATTATCCTATTGACTTTTTTTGAAAGGGATATTACAATGAGATCAGAAATTCCCACTGTGGAAAAAGGAGGGCTTACAATGAAAAAAAGAGTACTTGCCTTGATCCTTTGTATCCTGCTTGTTTTTACAACGGCTTGTAATACGGTCGAGCCGACAGACACAACGGATACAACGGATACATCAGACACAACTGAACCAACTGACACAACTGAAACAACTGAGGTAATTAAAATGACGGAAAAGGATTTGCAAAGCACGATACGTTATATTGAACAATTGAAGGCAGACGGAAAGCTGTCCTATGCGGCGTTTGCCGTTGGAAATGCCTCTGGCGAATTTTACCATTGGACGCTGGACGGTACGAACGAGAGTACGGTTTTTGACATGGCATCGGTTACAAAAGCGGTTGCTACGACCACTTTGCTTCTGATAGCACAGTCGGAAGGCCGTATCAGTTGGGATGATCCGTTGGGCAAATATTTGGACGCTCCTGCGGACAAAGCAGATATTCCTATTTGGAGGTTTATGTCGCATACGTCCGGTTTGGCTGCAAGTACCGGGTTAACTAATTCCCAACTGGAAGATTACAGAAAGGACGGAACACCTGATAAGATAGTATCTGCTATTATAAATCGTAAGCTCGCATCGGAAACGGGAACAAAGGTTCAATATTCCGATGGCGGTTTTGTTCTCCTTGGTGAGGTTTTGAAGAAGGCATACGGCAAGGATCTAAATACTCTCTTCCTTGAAAAGATTGCCGTTCCCTTGGGAATGGAGAATCCCGGATATAAGATGTATGAAAATACAACTGACATTGCAAAGCATCAGGATGACGCTAACCGTGTTAATGACCCGACTGCGTACTGCTTAGGGAACGTAGCAGGAAACGCGGGGTTGTTCTCTAATATTTTGGATATGTCTAAATACGCGATAGCCTTAGCAAACGGATTGGCAGACCTGCAGGTATCATCTGAGGTGTTCGAGGCATCCTTGAAAAACCGTGCAGAGGGGTTGAAAGATTCCCGTGCGTCTGGCTGGAAATTGGTGGACGAGGACTACGTTCAGGCGGGAAAGCTGTTTCCTATTGGCAGCTTCGGACATACGGGTCATACGGGCACAAGCATTTTCGTTGATCCCGAAACGGGGCTTTGGGTGGTTCTCTTGACCAATGCAAGATACCACGTTGCAAACGAAAAGGTATACGAAATGCGTGAGAATTTCCATGACTATTTGGCAGACGATTTGCTTAATTTCTTTGCAAACGCAAATTGAACAGCAGTAATATAACAAATCAGCGACCTTCCAAAATCATTTGGAAGGTCGCTGATTTTTATCTATCAGTTGTCCGTGATCTTTGCTATTTCTATTTCAGAAAGCTGCAAACGGTAGCCAACCTCGGGGGCAACGGTCATTTCGGGTTCGCCAAGCTTTGTGAACGTGAACTTGACGTAACGTGCGTCTACGTCGTCAAAGTTGTAGGTGAGCTGATGCATATGAGGATCAACACCGTCAACTATTTCGGCAACGGTAACGTAGCTCTCGCCGTCCTTACTTACCGCAATGGTATAATCCTTGGGGAAGCAACGGGCTCCGCCCTTGGTGGACTCGAAGGCGTTTTTCGAGAAGAGGGAAACCTGATTGAAGCTTTGTACACTGCCAAGATCTGCCGTCAGAACGATGGGTGTTTCAAGCTCGGGAGAAGCAAATCCGGTCGATGAGTATCCGTTCATCTTGCTCCAGCTTGAAACTCTTGAGCCGTTGTAAACATACTCAAGATTCCAAATGCTCGAGCCAATTAAAGCGTTACTTGCGGTTACGTTCTCTATTTTAAGCGTGTGTACGCAAGGCTTTTCAATAACGGTTATGTTAAGAGTAACGTCAGCCTTTGCGGTGATAGTTATCTCATCCGTCAGCTTACCGCTTCCGTCGTCAAGGAACACCTGGTAGTTTCTTTCGTCAACGGGCTTTACGGCAATATTCACAGACTCGCCGTCCTTTGCCACTATCATATAGGGCAGAGGAAGCATATTGTCACGAATGTAGTGCTTGAGGAATACCTCCTTACCGTTTACGAAGGTGCGGAATGCGTAATGCATACCCTTGAGAGGGAAGGCGCAGTTGGGGTCGAACGACGCATCAACTATCTTGATAAGATGCTTGTTGTCAGCGGGAAGCTCATAAACTGTGTTAACAGTCACACCGTTTACGTCCTTTGCCATAGCAAAGTCATAGCTTCCGGCTACTGCATTGAAGCAAATATATCCTGCATCTTCGCCTACGTAGGTAACGCCTGCGGGGAGCTTGTCGGTTGCCTTTCCGCCGTCGTAGACCGCAACGCCGCCAAGATTTACAGTGGTAGCACCGCCGTCCACTCTGGGAACGCATATCTCTGCGGTGGTGTCTGCGGGAACGGTTACGGAAAGTGTGTTCTTGGTAGCCTCAACCGTAATAAATCCGTACATAGTTTCGGTCTTTGCAGATACGTTGTTCATACTGCCAAGCTGAGGACGTACGCGGAATGATTTGAAGCCCGCACCCGTAGATGTGATACCCGCGATGTACATATACATAAGGGATAGAGGTCCGCCCGACCAAGCGTGGTTACGAGTACCCGTACCCTTGTTTCCGCTGAGCTTTTCAACGTGGAAGTCTTCGCAAAGCGTGGGGTGACCGTCGTTGAGCATACCGTTGTAACGCTTGAGAGTTCTCTCGATAGCAACGTCCGTATTGCCCATCATATAAAGTGCCTCGAGAACGTACTTCTCAAGATAGGGTGACGCATTTTCGGTCTTCTTTATTATTTCAAGAAGCTTTGGATAAC
Organism: Eubacteriales bacterium; assembly: GCA_045658185.1. GTDB lineage: Bacteria > Bacillota > Clostridia > Oscillospirales > CAG-272 > HGM12713. The sequence goes on along the minus strand of JAZOUQ010000125.1, from coordinate 4,532 downwards.
GGGCAGGCTCTGCAAGTCCTGCGTAAACAGCCATAGCCTGAGCTCGGTCGTCTGCAATATTCAGCATTACGTTGGAGTAGTAACCGCCCTTTTCCTCGTTCCAGAACATCTTGTCGAAGTTCTCTTTTATAAGGCCTATGCGGTGGTTGAGGAAGTCTATATCCTCCTGAGGCTTACCAAGTACCTCTGCGACCTTTCTCATATTGAGAGCGGCAATGTAGTACCAGGTATGGTCGGAAACGCTCGCGTCGATACCAACGCTCCAGTCTATCCAGTCGGACGTTCCCCCACGGTGGGTTACGTAACCTCTGTCGCTGACCTCCCACAGCTTGAGGAAGTCAAGGAAGGGCTGATAACAGAACTCAAGTATATCTGTTTCACCGTAGTATTCGTAATATTGCCACAGAGAATGAGCACCCGCTACGCTCTGTGCGTGAAGCTCATAGTAGGTAGGCATAGTGGGGGTGGTAGGAATAGAACCGCCGTGACCCTCAGCCCAACCCACTACCTGAGTCAAAAGCTTCTTGTAGAGGAATCTTGCATCCTGATCCATAGCGTAAGCCGCCTGCTGCATTTCAAGCACGGCATCGCCCCACCACTGAGTTCTCTCTCTGTCGGGACAGTCCATATAAATATCACGCATAGTGATAAGAAGGGTGTCGTAGCATTCCTGATAGAGTCTGTTCATCATCTCGTTGTCGGTGATGACCTTTCCCGAATGCTCGGTGTGGTAGGAGCTTTCTCTCCAGCCAAGCTCAATAACCTCAACGGTTGCGGGAGCGGTAACGTCAATACGGTATCCACTCATCCAGTTGTATGCTTCCCATTCCTGCTCGCCTGCACGGGTTACGTACCAATGGGTAACACCCTCACCGCCCAGGTGCATAGTACAGTCGGAGGTGACGTGAATAAGCTCGCCGCCGTTTGCACTCTTTACTTTAAGATAGGGAGTACCCTGTATGTTGGTGCGGTTGTAGAAGGTATATACCTTAACGCCCTCTTCCTTTTCCTTGACCGTCCATTCCTTGTCGGTGTACTTAACTATTTCCTCAACCTTCCAATGGGGAATGGAACGCTCAACCAGATTGTTCTTGGGGTCGTTTGCCTTAAGGGTTTTTATTGTAGCATTTGCCCAAGCGGAATCGTCAAAGTCAGCCTCCTGCCAACCCTCGACTGCCTTTGCGGCGTTGAACTGGGTGTCAACTGCATCGGGACGCTTGTTCTTTCTGAAGGGAGGCATCTCGTATGAGGTGTCAAGTCTTACCTTCCAGCTTTCGTCACTTACAAGACGGGTAGCGTCTCCCTCAAGAGTGCCTGCGGGGAAGGACGCGTCAAACAAAATCCCCTGATTTTTGGTGGGGACTGTACTTGCGGACTGGAATCCCCAGTAACAAGCAAGTATTGCTATGGTGTTCTCTCCCTCCTTGAGGAAAGGAGCGAGATCTATTACGTCGTAATACCAGGAGTGCTTGTCGGGACCGCCCTTGAGCTGACCCTCGTAGACAGCCATCTCACCGTTTATCCACATCCAGTATCTGGAGTCCAGCGATATTTTTGCTTCTGCACAATCGGGCAGAGCTTTTACGGTAAAGGTCTTTCTGAGGTTTATCCACTGACCCTCGGAGGGGGCATCAGCCGTCCAAATCCAATTGCCCTGACAATCGTAATTTTCGTCTGACAAAAAACGTGCTGCTTTGTTCATTTTTTGTTCTCCTTGCAAAGTTTTACATTGAATAATGTTATTTACATAACCATACACTTTACATTATACATCTTTTTTTGAGTTATTAACATACCGTAAAATATTAAATCTTCAAAAAAACGCAACTATTCTGCTTTTTGTACTGAAATCAGGCATCTCCCGAACGCATAATATCTCCCGCTTGTACCTCAAATGGCACACGAACGAAGAATTTCATAGCGGGGTGAGGGGCAGAGGGGAGAGGCTCTCCCTTGTCGGAATAAAGCTCGGTGACGGTGAGAGCCTTGCCAAGCTTGTCGGGGGAGATTATCTCCGCCGCGTCGCCAACCGACACCTTGTTTCGCTGGATGAAGGGATACAGCTTGCCGTCCTCATTCTCGGCAACAAGTCCCTCAGGGGTTGCTCCGTCAAATTCAAGAGCGGTTGCAAAGTATGCTTTTTCTCTTATATACCCCGTTGTGGACGCAAGCTGAGGAGCATCTGCGGGAAGGTCGAGATAGTAGCCCGTGCAGTATTCTCTGTGAGAAACGCTGTCAAGCTCGCGGAGAATACGAGAGTCAAACTCGTAATTTTCAGGAGAGAGGCTGTATGCGTCCATAGCCATTCTGTATGCGTTGGTGACTACTGCCACGTAGTAGGCACTCTTCATTCTACCTTCTATCTTGAAGGAGTCTATTCCCGCCTCGATAAGCTGAGGAATTATCGACACGGTACACATATCCTTTGAGGACATAATAAACGTGCCAAGCTCATTTTCCTCAATGGGCAGAGGAACGTCGGGACGCTTTTCCTCAACGATGGTATAATTCCAACGGCAGGGCTGCGTACAAGCACCGCGATTGGCATCTCTGCCTGTGAGATGGTGCGACAGCATACATCTTCCGCTGTACGATACACACATAGAGCCGTGAACGAAAGCCTCTATTTCTATTTCGGGCGGAAGAGCGGCACGAATGGTCTTTATCTCACTCAAGGTCAGCTCACGGGCAAGAACGACTCGCTTTACTCCCAAGGAAACGTACGCGAGAGCAGCCTCCGCACTGACGATACCCGCCTGAGTTGAAACGTGTATTTCCACGTTGCCGAGAATCTCGCGGATAAGAGCAAGAACGCCCAGGTCTGCTACGATAAAGGCATCGATACCCGCGTCTTTGATGTCAAGGAGAAACTGACGGAGAGCGGGATATTCGTCCGAGTGAGGCATAGTATTAAGAGTAAGATAGAGCTTTTTGCCACGCTCGTGAACGTATTCCGAGGCGAGATAAAGCTCCTCAACGGAAAAATTGTCCGCCGCAGAACGCATACCGAAGCGTTGACCGGCAAGATATACTGCGTCTGCACCGTAAAGAATGGCGGCTTTAAGTTTTTCGAAATTCCCTGCAGGGGAGAGTAATTCAGGCATTTTTTAAAACCTTCTTTTCATAGAATTTTAAGTTAGTTTTGCGTGAAATTTTCGCTACCTTTTTGAAAAAAGGTAGCACCAAAAACTTTACTGACAAAAATGGCTTAATTGTAGGGGAGGGGCTCGGTCGTCCGCAACGCGGTGGTGGGATTCAAAACTCCCCGACAAATCAAAATTTTCAAGAAAAAACTTAATGGATTTTAATAAAGATATTTTAACATAATCGGTTGAAAATGTCAATACACAGCCGTTACTTACGGCAATTTGAGAATGTTTTAATAATTATCTTGACAAATGGAAAGAATTGTGGTATAATCTCAAATGTTGCAAAAGCGACGCTCATATTTTGGAGGGTTATTTCGCCTACGGCGAATGTTACGAAGCGGATTCGCTCACCTGCGGTGACCGAGCCACTTCTCAAACCTCTCCTCATTTCATTCGGAGGGTTATCGAAGCGGTCATAACGAGGCGGTCTTGAAAACCGTTTGTCCTTTGGACACGTGAGTTCGAATCTCACACCCTCCGCCAGAAAAAAGCACACATTTGTCTACCAAGACAATGTGTGCTTTTTTAATGATGTTTGCCTTCGGCAAATGATGCAGAGCTTCGCCCAATGATGACGGCTTCGCCTAATGATGCGTGGCTTCGCCACATTTTATGGCAAACATTGCATCATTGCGAGTGCAACGAGCAACATCATTTTGAACGAAGCGAAAAACATCATATCGGCGTAAGCCGATGCATCATTTGACATACTGATGATTTTATGATATAATATTTATGATATAACAACGTAAAAAGAGGTGCATTATTCAAGGTGAAGAAAATTGATTTAAAAAATATTCCTCTGCCAATTCTTATAATTGTTGGTGTTTTAGCATCTGCTATATCTTTTACTTATTATTTTGCTTTGAAAAATCCATATCAAATCATATTTTGGATGATTTGTATTATCGACCTTTTGTTGTTTACTTTAAGTGCTTATCGAGTGATAGAACGTTTTGATCTAACAAAAGTGAAAACAGTCATTTTTACAATCATAACGATGATTGTATTCTTTGCTTTTTGTGAAATCGTTGTTTTTGCATTCACACAAGGAACGCGCTTTGAGTATACCCTTGAGTTGTTTTTCAATGTTCTGAGGGTTGGCTTGTTTTTGTCTCCGTCATTCATTTTGCTGATTCCGGTAATGATATTTATTGCTGAAGTTATGAGTTAAGCAGACACCTTTTGTTCGCAATTACCCTTGTTTAGACACCTTTTATCACGTTTAAGGCAACAAAAAGAGAACTTTTGGTAAACAAAAGTTCTCTTTTTGTTTATCCAAGCCGCAGGATTGGCATATCATCTAAATAATAATGAAAAGTCTTGATTTACTTGCAGTGTTGCGGCTGTCCTGAAAAAATTTTAAAAAAGGTATTGACAACC
>JAZOUQ010000124.1:0-1024 GCA_045658185.1 Eubacteriales bacterium | reverse complement strand
CACCGACCATAGCAGTACCGCCGCCGATAAGGGCAACGGGCTTGTTACCTGCCATCTGCAATCTCTTCATAAGGCAGAGTGCCATAAAGTGACCTACGTGAAGGCTGTCGGCAGTAGGGTCAAAACCAATATAGAAAACGGCTTTTCCGTTGTTTATAAGCTCTTTGATCTCTTCTTCATCGGTTACCTGTGCGATAAGACCGCGGGCAACCAGCTCGTCGTAAATAGTCATAAATCCTCCTATGAAACACAAATATACATAATAATATATTATAAACCAAAATCTCCCGTTTGTCAACGATTTTTCAATAAATCAAAATGTCCCCGACAGAAAACAGGCTCTGTCGGGGATTTTTTAGTCCATAAAGTATTTATTTACGGTGCTTTCACTGATAGGCTCTATGGAGGAGCAGACGGTAGAGATAAGGTCACAGTACCGAGTGAAGAGCCTTTCGTAAAGAGCAGCGTCATAGTCTATCACCAGCATAGCCGCAAGATAAAGCTCGGCGGCGGGGGCGAAATCGTCAAGCAGGGGGAACTGCGAGTACAGATCCAGATATACCACGTCGTCCGAGGAGGACGGGTTTTCCCCGCGAAGCTTTCGTGCCACGGCATCCACACCGCGGGTCTGGGAACAAAACGTTCCCAGAATATACGGTGCTCTGTCCAGGTAGTCCTGATTGTCGCTCTTGTCCGTGCTTTCGCCTATAAGACGCAATGCACCCTGATATATAATCTCAGCTGTCATTTTAAATGTCGTAGGATATTTCGAGAGCAGCACACTCACCGGGGTAAACGAGTGTTGCACCGTAGAGATGGAGTCCCTTGACGGCATCTGCAAATCTGTTTTCGGGACGGTATGCCTCTACCTCGGAAATCTGCTCTGCAAATGCTACTGCACGGGTGGTTCGGATAAAGCAGACGGTTGAGATATCCGTGTCCCCCTGTGATGTGGGCAGGTTGTTGCTTACGAATACCTTGCAGCCTGCAATATTGCCGATACAACCGGTTTCGAGCATATTTG
>JAZOUQ010000123.1:0-3226 GCA_045658185.1 Eubacteriales bacterium | reverse complement strand
TTTGTGTAGCACACTTATTGTATCACAATTTTCGTGGTTTGTAAATATATTTAGTAAATTTTATAAAATTGCCCTTAAAAAGCCTTCCCTGACAAGGGAAGGCACGATGTGGTATGTGCAAACATAGATTGTCGCCGTGGGTTTGTGCGTTGCGGGAGGATATTATCCTCCCCTACGGGTGGGATGAATGGAAAGTTGAAAATTGAAAGTTGAAAGTTGTGAGGGTGTTGTCCTTGTTCGCATTTTCTTTGTAAGCCTTCCCTTGTGAGGGAAGGTGGCACGGCGAAGCCGTGACGGAAGGAGCCTGCGGGACAATGAGGTTTGATGTTATTTTATTGTCACGCACTCTCCCTCAGTCACCTCACGGTGACAGCTCCCTCCCGGAGGGAGCCTCTTTTATGTGCGAACATTGATTGTTGCCGTTTGCGGGAGCAGTGCTACAAATGACAGAAGGGACTTCGCCATAAGACGATGTCCCTTTTTCGTCAGTAAAGTTTTTGGTGCTACCTTTTTTCAAAAAGGTAGCGAAAAATCCTACCGCAATTCTAACTTATTTAATACTCAGGCTGAATATGAACGGTATAAAGCGTTCCCATAGCCTCTTCCACAAGCTCCTCGAAGGGCAGCTTATTTTCCTGAGCAAGAACCTTTTCAAGCTCGGGCTTGGTTCTGGGGTGCTTGGGGGTGAACACGGTACAGCAGTCCTCGTAAGGCTGAATAGAGGTTTCAAACGCACCTATCTTTCTTGATATCTGCACGATCTCCTCTTTATCCATACCGATACACGGACGGAACACGGGAATGGTAGCACAGGCGTCGGTAACGCCAAGTGCCTGCATAGTCTGTGACGCCACCTGACCCAGACTCTCTCCCGTTATAAGTGCGGAGCAGCCCTTCTCTTTTGCCACTCTGTCGGCAATCGTCATCATATATCTGCGGAGCAAGAGGGTGAAGTAATCCTCGTCACACGCCTTAACAAGCTCCTCCTGAACGTGGGTCAGCGAAACGATATGCACGTATATATCTCCCGCGTATTCGGAAACTATACGGGCAAGGTCAAGCACCTTTTCTCTTGCTCTCTCGCTGGTATAGGGGAAGGACTCAAAGTGAAGTGCGTCTATGCGAACGCCTCTCTTTGCTATCATATAACCTGCCACGGGGGAGTCGATACCGCCCGACAGAAGAAGGAGTCCACGTCCGTTAGTTCCAACGGGCATTCCGCCCGCACCCTTGAACTGTCCTGCGGACACGTACGCACCGAACTCTCTTATCTCCACCTTAACCACCACGTCGGGGTTGTGAACGTCCACCTTTATTTTGTGATATGCGTCAAGTATAACTCCGCCTATCTCACGGGATATTTCCATAGAATCAAGGGCAAAGGACTTGTCGGAACGCTTCGCCTCCACCTTGAACGTCCTCTTTCCTTCAAGGAACTGGGGAATGTATTCCGCAGTCACTCTGGATATATCCTCCATATTCTTCTCACAGACTGCGGCACGGGAGATAGCCACAATTCCAAACACCTTGGACGCGGCGGCAAACATACCGTCTACGTCGCAAAGCTCGTCCTTAGGCTCGATATAAATAGTGCTTTGTGCCCGATAGATGTCAAAATCACCGTAATTCTTGGCTCTCTTCTTCATCTCGCGGCAAAGCATATCCTCAAAATACTTGCGGTTTGCACCCTTAAGAACTATCTCGCCGTATTTACAAAGCAATATTTCCTTAATCATCTTCACCCTCCGCTGTGTCTGCGTCATCATAAACAAACTCGGCAGACTCAAAAATAGCTTTCGCCGTTTCTATATGCTCCTTAAGTACGAAAACGTCCGTTCCGAAAACAGAATATCCCGCAACTATCTTCATCAGTCCGCCCGAGCCTCTTTCACGGCAAAGGTAGGGTATTCCCGCGTCCTTAAGTACGCTCTCAATTACCAACAGCTCCGACGGCTCGTACACGGTAAGCAACAGCTCCACGTTATCGTCGTGGGCACTTACCTTATCAAATCCAAAAAAGCTATCCATTTTATCTCCTAAATCACGTCAATTACGGTAGTAGTTCGGGAAAAGTGCCTCCCATACCTTGCGACAGCCAAACGTGTCCGCAATAGAGGAATGGGCAATTCCCTCCCACTCTATCTCAAAGCAGCTCATCGCGTCCGTCAGCGATGCGTGTATCTGCTCGGGACGGTTCTCGTGGGTATATCTTACGAATTCGTTGGCACAGCAGCGTATCTTCTTTTTGAAATCCTCAAGCTCGTCTGCACCCTCGTATATGCACTTAATGTGGCTGTAATCGGTGGAAACTCCGTAGGCTATTACGTTCTCCGCCGCACCGAATATCTCCTTGAGGCGGGGGGTAAGCTCCTCAAGTGTGGGAGCGTCCTTTACCATTTCGGGGGTTATCTTATGTATCTCCACCGTCTTTTTCCAGCTTTTTGTGTGAACGGGACGGACAAGCGTATCGAGAATAAGGTCGCCGAAGCCGTCAACTATGGTGATGGACAGTATCTCGTCGTGATCGTAAAAGCCCGTCAGCTCGGTATCGAAAAACAACACCCTCGCTCTGTCCATTTCATAAGAAGCGGCTCTGTACGCGTTACCCTCCGCACGTCTTACGGCAAGGTCCTTTTCGTAGCAGTCGCGACACAGCTTTTTTCTGTATCTTACGTCCTTTCCGCAGACGGTACACATAAGGGGCAATCTCTTTGCCGTTCTCTTGTCGTAGAAGAACAGCACCGACTTGTCCGCCTTATAGGTATACGCCACAGGCTCTTCCTCGGTCTGATAATGCATCTTCTCAAGTCTTTCAGCGGTGTAATATCCCTTGAGTGCCGCATTCTTAACGCTCATTCGCTCGATTATACTGCCGCTGGGCAGCGTCATCGTTTCCCGTCTTGCGTTGGGGAAGTACCACGTTTCAGGCGGTGCTTCGGACACTCGCGTGGGGTCAAAATAATATATTATCTTACCGTCGGGCGAAAGGTCGTATGCAATGGGGTCACCCGTGGGCATAAGGTGCATTTTGGACAGGCTGTGGCGGGTAAGATAATTTCTTTTATTCGCCTCGCTCTGCTCTATTCTGTATATCGTAACACCCGACTTTAACTGTATCTGATTTTCCAAGGTATTCCTCCGAAACTAGCATTTTTCAAAAACAACATAATATTTTATAATTATACCACATAAATCCTTTAATGTCAATGGTTTACACAAAAGCCGA
>JAZOUQ010000122.1:0-2479 GCA_045658185.1 Eubacteriales bacterium | reverse complement strand
TAAAATGCTTAAAGAGGCGGGATTTTCACTTATCGGACAGATGATGATAGGACTGCCCGAGGCGAGTATTGAAACCGAGAAAAAAACCGCAAACGACATAGTGGCTATAGGAGCTGACGGAGCGAGAGTTTATCCCACGGTCGTGTTTTTTGAAACCGAGCTTGCAGCTATGACCGAGAGAGGTGAATACACGCCTATCACCGACGAGGAAGCGGTGATGCGTACCAAAGAGGTGTTAAAGGTCTTTGACCGTGCGGGTGTGCCTTGCATAAGAGTGGGGCTGTGTGCGTCCGATAATCTGGCGGACGAGTCCTGCGTAATGGGTGGTGCAAATCACCCCTCTATCGGTGAGATGGCTCGCTCGGAGGTGTATTTTGACAGCATTTGCGAGGAGCTTGACCGTGTCGGAGTAAAGGGCGGTGAGCTTACTGTGTACGTGGCAAAGGGGTGTGTTTCCAAGGCTGTCGGTCAAAAAAAACGGAATACTCAAAGAATTTGTCAAAAATATGGCTTTAAAAGAGTAAAAGTGCTTGAAAAAAATCAAATTTTGGGTTATAATATAGTATTAGAATATAAATTTTAATTTGAAGTATATTAAAAATCATAAGGGGGATAAGACGTGTATTTAAAATCACTTGAGCTTCAAGGCTTTAAATCCTTTCCCGATAAAACTAAATTGACCTTCGAGGGCGGTGCTACCGTTATCGTAGGCCCTAACGGAAGTGGAAAATCCAATATATCCGACGCTATGCGTTGGGTGCTTGGCGAGGTGTCCTCAAAGAGTATCCGCGGTACGAAGATGGAGGATATCATCTTCGGAGGTGCTGACAGCCGCCGTCCTATGGGATATGCGGAGGTGTCCGTTACCTTTGATAACACGGGTATGATAGGCAGACTTGACTGCCCCTACGACGAGGTTACCGTTACCCGCCGTTACTACCGTTCGGGCGAAAGTGAATATTTTATAAACCGCAGAGCCGTCAGACTCAAGGATATTTACGAGCTGTTTATGAATACGGGCGTAGGTCGTGACGGATATTCCATTATCGGTCAGGGAAAGATAGCTGAGATAATCTCCCGTAAGAGTGATGAAAGACGTAGCATTTTCGAGGACGCTTCGGGAATTGCAAAATACCGTCATAAAAAGAGTGAAACCGAGCGTAAGCTGTCGCAGACAGAGGACAATATGACGCGTATCAACGACGTGTTTACAGAGGTTGCGGCACAGGTAGCTCCCCTTGAAAAGGAAGCTGAAAAGGCAAAAAAAGCTATTGAGCTTCTTGAGGTGAAGAAGCGTGTTGACGTCCAGCTTTGGCTTTACGATACGGAAAAGCTTCGCGAGGATGTGGCGAAGTGCGAGGATAATTTCAAGAGAACGGAATTTGATCTTCAGACCGTTGAGGACGCTATGCGTGGTCTTGAAATACAGAACGACCGACTTTTCGAGATTTCCCAGTCAAACAAAACGGAGTCTGAAAATCTCTTGAAGGAGATAAGACGTCAGACCGAGATAAATCATACTCTTGACAGCGAATACAGAGTAGGTGAAACCAATATAGCTCATACCAAGGAGCTTATTGCGGCAGCACTCGGTACTTGTGAGTCGACAGAACGCTCGATTGCCGCAGAGGAGAACGGAATCAAGGAAAGAAGACAAAAAATTTCCGAGCTTGAAGCCACTCTCATAGAGAAAGATAAACAGCACGCAGAGGCGACAACGCAGAGAAACGAGGCGGCTGCGAATGCCGAGAAACTTAGCTTTGATATTGACAGAGCACTCGGCGACATTCACGTGATAAATGCTGACATTGCAGACGTTAAGGCAAGAATATCCTTTATAGACAACGCAAAGGATACGGATACCGATAAGAATACTGCTATGCAGTTGGAGATAGAGAAGTACGAGTCCGAGTCGGAGAAGCTGAGAGTACAGATAGACCGCACTCAAAAGACGGTTGAACAGTATGACACCGCATCGCAGGGTGCGTCTGACGAGGCTGTCAAGCTGACGGGTGAGCTTGCCGACCTTTACGTTAAGCGACAGGACGACAACGAGGAGCTTTCCGCAATAAGACTTCGCCGTGAGTCTGCACAGCAAAGAATAGACAACTTCAAGGCTATGGAGGAGCAGCTTGAGGGATATTCGGGAAGCGTAAGATACGTTATGAAAAAGTACGCAGAGGGCGGAATAACCGACAAATACGGTGCTCCCTGCGGAAAAATATACGGTCCTCTTTCCAAGCTTATCGACGTAGAGGAAAGATACATCACCGCAGTTGAAACGGCACTCGGACCTAATCTTCAGCACATAGTCGTTGAGGACGAGAGTGTGGCTAAGGCGGCAATGTTTGCTCTTAAGAAAGCAGAGGTGGGAAGGGCGACCTTCTTCCCGCTGACGACTATGCGTGGGCAGAGTGAAACTCCCGAAATGAAGGAAGCATCGGGATACCGTGGCTATGTGGCTGTGGCAGACGAGCTT
>JAZOUQ010000121.1:0-28904 GCA_045658185.1 Eubacteriales bacterium | reverse complement strand
GATATGATTGCAACCGATCACGCTCCCCATTCGGAAGAAGAAAAATCCAAGGGACTCGAGAAGAGCCTTATGGGGGTCGTTGGTCTGGAAACGGCTTTTGCGGTGGTTTATACCGAGCTTGTTAAGACGGGTATCATAAGCATGGAAAAATTGGTTGAGCTTATGTCGGTAAATCCCAGAAAGCGGTTTAATATTAATACTGACGTTGGATTTACAGTGTTCAGCTGTGAGAATGAATATGTTATTGACCCCGAAGATTTTCTTACCAAAGGAAGAAGTACACCTTTTGAAGGAAAAAAAGTGTATGGAGAATGTTTGCTTACTGTTTACAACGGTAAGGCAGTATACGTAAAAAAGTGAGGACACTATGAAAGAGATAATTTATACGATAGAACAGAATATTGCTCTGACCGATTGTGTGTACAAGATGATAATGAGCGGTGATACGTCGGCTATTGGAGGCTCGGGACAGTTTGTAAATATAAAGCTTGATGGTCAGTATTTAAGACGTCCTATATCCATATGTGACTATGACGATAATACATTGACGATCATATATAAGGTCGTTGGTGTAGGAACAGAGCAGATGAGTAAAATGGTTTCTGGTCAAAAGCTTAACGTGCTTGTGGGGCTTGGAAACGGCTACGACCTTTCGCTTTCTGGCGATGCTCCCGTATTGGTTGGCGGCGGTGTTGGAGTTCCTCCTTTGTACAAGCTTTGTAAATTGCTCAAGGCACAGGGAAAGAAAGTAACTGTGATACTTGGATTTAATACTGCTTCTGAGATCTTCTGTAAGGAGGATTTTGAGGCGATTGCTGATAATGTAGTTATAACAACCGTAGACGGTTCATACGGTGTGAAAGGATTTGTTACTGACGCATTGAACGGAATTGGTGAATACACCTACGTATATACTTGCGGTCCTTTCCCAATGCTTAAGGCACTTGCGGCGGCTACGAAGTGTAGCGGTCAGTATAGCCTTGAAGAAAGAATGGGCTGTGGATTTGGTGCTTGTATGGGGTGCAGTTGCAAGACGATGCTTGGAAACAAGAGAGTTTGTAAGGACGGTCCCGTGTTCGTGAAGGAGGAGATAATATGGTAAATACAAAGGTTACTCTTTGCGGTATTGAGATAGACAATCCGCTTATACCTGCAAGTGGTACGTTTGGATACGGTAAAGAATTTGCGGAGCTTTATGATATAAATTGCCTTGGTAGCTTTTCCTTTAAGGGAACTACACTTGAAGCGAGATTTGGAAATCCCTTGCCGAGAATTGCTGAATGTAGTTCGGGAATGATCAACGCCGTGGGTCTTCAAAATCCCGGAGTAAAGGCTGTTGTCGAAAAAGAATTGCCCGAAATGAAAAAGTTCTTCCACAAGCCTGTTATGGCTAACATATGCGGATTTTCGATTGAAGAATATACCGAGGTGTCAAGAATACTTGATAAGGAAGAGCAGGTTGGCTGGTTGGAAATAAACGTGTCTTGTCCTAACGTACACGGCGGTGGAATGAGCTTCGGTGTTACTCCCGAGGGAGCAGCATCTGTGGTCAAGGCTGTTAAGGCTGTTACTACAAAGCCCGTTATTATTAAGCTTTCTCCTAACGTAACGGATATTGTTTCTATAGCAAAGGCATGTGAGGCGGAAGGAGCAGACGCGATCAGTATGATAAATACTATGCTCGGTATGCGTATTGATCTTCGAACCAAGAAACCTGTAATAGCAAATAAAATGGGTGGATTTTCAGGACCTGCGATAATGCCGGTTGCTCTTCGTATGGTGTATCAGGTATATGATGCAGTAAAGATACCGATAGTGGGCATGGGCGGTGTTTCATCGGCTGAGGATGTTATTGAGATGATGCTGGCGGGTGCTACTGCCGTAGAGATAGGAAGTGCAAATCTGGTAGATCCATTTATCTGCCGTGATATCATTGACAAGCTTCCCCAGGTTATGGAAAAATATAAAATAAATAATTTGAATGATATAATTGGAGGTGCTCACTAATGGGACGCGACGTAATTATTGCTTGTGATTTTAACAGCAAAAAGGAGGTAATGACCTTCCTTGATAAGTTTACCGAAAGAAAGCCCTACGTTAAGATAGGTATGGAGCTTTTCTATGCAGAAGGACCTGCTATCGTTAAGGAGATAAAGGAAAGAGGTCATAAGATATTCCTTGACCTTAAGCTTCACGATATTCCTAATACGGTAAAGAAATCTATGTCTGTTCTTTCTGGTCTTGACGTGGATATGACAAACCTTCACGCTGGTGGAACAGTTGCTATGATGGAGGCTGCTCTTGAAGGTCTTACCCGTCCTGACGGAACTCGTCCGTTGCTTATAGCTGTTACCCAGCTTACTTCTACAAGCGAAGAGAGAATGAAAGAGGACCTGCTTATAGACAAGCCTCTTGAGGAAGTTGTAATGCACTACGCACAGAATGCGAAGAAGGCAGGACTTGACGGTGTTGTATGCTCTCCCAGAGAGGCTGATAAAGTACACACCGCTTGTGGAAAGGAATTTCTCACAATTACTCCCGGTGTTCGCTTTGCTGACGGAGATATTGGTGATCAGGTGAGAGTTATGACCCCTGCCGATGCCAAGAAGATAGGGTCTGACTACATCGTTGTTGGACGCCCCATAACTGCTGCTGCTGACCCTGTTGCTGCATACAATAGATGTGTTGCCGAATTTGTTGATTAATAAAAAGGAGATATAAAAATGGAAAGCTACAAGAGAGAATTTATACAGTTTCTTGAGAGTGCAGGAGTACTCAAGTTTGGCGATTTTATTGCAAAGAGCGGAAGAAGAATACCTTACTTTATTAACGCAGGTGAGATCAAAACCGGAGATCAAATATCCAAGCTCGGTGAGTTTTATGCAAAGAGCTACCTTGAAAAGGTAGGAAACAAGAGAACCGTTCTTTACGGACCTGCATACAAGGGCATTTCGATTGCAGTTGCTACGTCTATCGGACTTTCCAAAAAGGGTCTTGACGTTCCTTTCTTCTTCAACCGAAAAGAAGCAAAGGATCACGGTGAAGGCGGTATTTTCGTAGGTTACCTTCCCAAGGCGGGGGACGAGATAGTTATCGTTGAGGACGTTATCACTGCAGGAACGGCTATTCGTGAAAGTATGGCTAATCTTTCTTCTCTTGAGGGAACTAAGATTGCCGCTACCTTCGTAATGGTAGACAGAAAAGAGAAGGGTAAGGGAGAGAAATCCGCAATGGCTGAAATCGCAGACGAATTCGGATTCCCTGTATATTCCGTAGTTGACGTTTACGATATTATTGAATATCTCGAAGAGGACGAAAAAAACGCAGAAAACGTAGAACGTATCAAGAAGTATCTGGAAGTAAACGGTGCTAAGGTATAATCGGATAAGGGGGGATAAAATATGAAACATCTTATTGATATTCAGGATCTTTCTACCAAAGAAATAGAAGAGCTTATAACAATAGCTAAGGATATCATTGCAAACCCCAAAAAATACTCCGAAATGTGCCACGGCAAAAAGCTGGCTACGCTGTTTTTTGAGCCTTCAACAAGAACAAGACTTTCATTTGAGGCCGCTATGTATGAGCTTGGCGGTAACGTGCTTTCTGTTTCCAGTGCTAACTCTTCCTCTGCCGCTAAAGGCGAGAGTGTTGCAGATACAGCTAAAACGGTATCGTGCTATGCAGATATAATTGCTATGCGTCATCCGAAGGAGGGAGCACCTCTCGTAGCGGCAATGAATGCATCTGTTCCGGTTATCAATGCGGGTGACGGTGGACACAATCACCCGACTCAGACGTTGGCTGACTTGCTTACAATTCACTGCGAAAAGAATAGACTTGATAATATGACCGTTGGTTTTTGCGGTGACTTGAAATTTGGAAGAACCGTTCATTCACTTATTTCAGCCATGGCAAGATACGAGAATATAAAGTTCGTACTTGTGTCGCCCGTAGAGCTTAAGGTTCCAAGCTACGTTAAGAAGGACATTATTCAGCAGAAAAATATAGAGTATATACAAACGACCGATCTTGAGTCGGTAATGCCTGAGCTTGATGTTCTTTACATGACAAGAGTTCAGAAGGAACGTTTCTTTAACGAGGAGGATTATCTTCGTCTTAAGGATAGTTATATTCTTACTCCCGATAAGCTGAGGAATGCAAAAGCAGACCTGTCTATTCTTCATCCGTTGCCTCGTGTAAACGAGATAGCGGTAGCTATTGACGATGACCCCAGAGCTTGCTACTTTAAGCAGGTCTACTATGGTAAGATAATGAGAATGAGCCTTATACTTAAATCTCTGGAGGTACTGTAATGCATATAGATTCTATAAAAAACGGAATTGTTATAGACCATATTACCGCAGGTCGAGGCATGGAGCTTTATACATTGCTTGGACTTGATAAGCTGGATTGTTCTATTGCTATCATAAAGAACGTTTCAAGCAACAAAATGGGTAAAAAGGATATTATAAAGATAGACGAGGACATTTGTCTTGATATGAAGATACTCGGATATGTTGATCCGGGTGTTACCGTTGATATTATAAAAGACGGTAAACTGATAGACAAGAAAAGAATTTCTCTTCCGCACGAGATCAAAAATGTGATTTTGTGCAAGAATCCCCGTTGTATAACCAGTACAGAGCAGGAGCTTCCGCATATATTCAGACTCACGGACGAGGAGAATAGAGTATATCGTTGCATGTACTGTGAAGCAAAGGCTGACTAAACAGTAAATATATTGTAAAAATTGTACCGCAGAATTGACATTTGTGTCGTTTTGCGGTATAATTATTTTACCGACAAAAAGGAGGTCGTATAATGTATCCTAACGAAATTATATGGGGAATAGATCTATACGTTATAATGCTGTGCGTTGCGGCAATTTCGGCAATGATCGTGTATAGAATATTGGCGGATAAGCGGTGCATAAGTGCGGAGCTTCAGAACCTTTGCCTTTTTGGAGCGGTGGCGGCCATTTTTGCAGGATATGGGGCTGCAGTACTTTTTCAGGCAATTTACAACATACCCAAGAATAATGGATTTATGCTAAACGCATCAACGGGAGCGACCTTTTATGGAGGTCTTATCGGAGGAGCAACCGTTTTCCTTGCTTTGTATTTTCTTGTTGGTAATTTTCTGTTTAAAGAAAGCAGGGAACATATAAAATGCTTTTGGTCGAATGCAGGAATAGGAGCGGCTTGTATTGCCGTGGCACACGGATTTGGTAGAATAGGCTGTCTTATGGCAGGGTGCTGTCACGGAAAGGCAACGGATGCTTGGTACGGCGTGTATATGAAGAGCATAGGGCAGAAGGTTGTACCTATACAGGCATTCGAAGCAATTGTACTTTTTGCTTTATTTGCGGTGTTCTTCTTTAGAATTCTAAAAGGAAAGCGTTA
This sequence comes from Eubacteriales bacterium, assembly GCA_045658185.1. Taxonomy (GTDB): domain Bacteria; phylum Bacillota; class Clostridia; order Oscillospirales; family CAG-272; genus HGM12713. Next base: position 23,499 of record JAZOUQ010000121.1, on the reverse strand, counting down.
TAATCTATCGCTTTATATGATGATGTACGGTATATGGAGATTTTTTATAGAATATGCTCGCGATGATTACAGAGGATATACGTTTGTAAGTTTTTTGACACCTTCTCAGCTTACGGCAATAATAATGATATTGGGTGCCGTAGCCGTATTTGTTGCAGAAAAACAAATTAGCAAAAGGAACGATGCATATTATGACAAAGATTAAAAAGACAGTCTTGTTATCTTTTGCTATAACGCTGTTATTTGTATTGCTCTGTATGGAAATATTTAAAGCCACATTATTTGGTTCTTATGAAGACGGTGACAATATTTATCTTATATTGACCCGAATCACAGGAGGCATGGCTTGTCTTCTGTTTTTGAGAATTTATATTTCTCAAAAGATACTTTCATTTAGGACTACATTAAGAGCATTTTTCATATTTCTGCCTTGTATGGCAGTTGCCGTGAATAATTTTCCATTTATTCCGTTTTTCTTGGGAGAAGCTTATATAAATTCCAAACCTATTAAAATAATAATATATGCTTTGGTTTGTTTATCGGTAGGTTTTTTTGAAGAAATGGCGTTCAGAGGTTGTATTTTTACAGTTGTATTGGAACGAACTAAGAAAAATGTTTTTGGAGTTTTTCTTGCAATTGTCGTATCCTCGGCAATATTTGGAATTGTTCATTTGGTGAACGTTATGGCGGGAGGCTCTGTTGGAGCTGTAATATTACAGGTTGGCTATTCTTTTCTTATAGGCGGAATGTGTTCTGTGGTCTTGGTCAGAACGTCAAATATATGGTATTGCGTTATATTGCACTCGGTGTATAATTTTGCAGGTGGGATCGTACCTGAATGCGGCGGCGGAGCAATATGGACCGTTCCTGAAATTGTACTTACAGTAGTAGTTGCTGTGACTGTTGCTGTATATGTGATTTACATGCTGTCTAAGACAACGGAAAAGGATATTGATAGATTATTAAATTAAACCGAGGAGTTTAATATGATTACATTTAACGATATAAAAAATGATAAAACGATAGCCGAATATATACGAAAGGCCGATGAATCGCTTGTAGCATTGGGGTATACAGAACATAGCTTTGCACATGTAGGCAAAGTGGCTTCTACTGTTGAATATATACTTACGTCGCTGAATTTTTCTGAGCATGATGTAGAGCTTGGAAAGATAGCTGCGTATATGCACGATATAGGAAACCTTATCAACCGTGTAGACCATTCTCAAAGCGGAGCAATTATGTCGTTTCGATTGCTTGATAATATGGGAATGCCTCCCGAAGATATTGCTACGGTAGTAACCGCTATAGGAAATCACGACGAGGGAACAGGCGTTCCTGTAAATGCTATAGCTGCGGCGTTGATACTTGCAGATAAATCTGATGTAAGAAGAACGCGTGTAAGGAATTCCGATGTATCAAAATTTGACATTCATGATAGAGTGAATTATTCGGTAGTAGATTCCAACCTTACAGTGTATACTGAACGGGGAGCTATAGTACTTGATATACAAATAGATACGAGATATAGCTCGGTTATGGAATATTTTGAGATATTCTTAGCGAGAATGGTGCTTTGTCGTAAGGCGGTAGATACGCTGGGACTGTCGTTTGAGCTTACAATAAACGGGCAAAGAATACTTTAAATTTATCGGAGAAAATGCGTAAAACGCTATTTTCTCCGATAATGTTGTGATATTTGTGCTTTTTCACAAAATAATCGTTAGCAAACATAGGATTTTGTTAAATAAAACAAGAAAAAAATCCCAAAATTTATTGACATTTGCGTTTTAATGTGTTATCATATTAAAGTATTAAAGCGAAGAGGAGTTTTATATGAATTACAAGGAAAACGAAGGTTATAAATTGTTGCTTAAGGCACTGGTAGCAGTTGATAATGAAAAAGAATGTGAAATGTTATTGGACGACCTTATGACATGCAAAGAAATTTTGGATATAGCTCAAAGAATGCTTGTTGTTAAGATGCTCTCTGAACAGGCGGTTTACAATAAAATTGTTGAAGAAACAGGTGCAAGTACAGCAACGATAAGCAGAGTGAACAGAGCATATGCCTATGGAGCAGGCGGATATGCAAAAATACTTGAAAAAATAAAGGAGACGTGATATGGTCTTTTCAGATAATGTTTTAAGAAATGATGAAAGGATCACTTATAGACTGCGTGAATTATACGGTAAGTTTGGTTATTCGCAGTTTAAGGTGGGACGCTTTGAGGAATACGATTTGTATGCTCGTAATAAGAGCTTTTTGGTAAGTGAGAATATACTTACGTTTACCGATACGAACGGAAAGCTTATGGCTCTTAAGCCCGACGTTACGCTTTCTATAATTAAAAATATAGAAGATTCTGAAGGCGTAACGCACAAGTTTTATTATAACGAAAACGTATACAGAACGTCGGCAGAAAGTCACGGTTTTAAGGAAATAGTGCAAACGGGACTCGAATGCGTTGGAAAAATAGATTTATATTCGGAAAGTGAAGTTGTATTTTTGGCAGCTAAAAGTCTTGAAAGTATCAGCAGTGATTACATTCTCGATGTGGCTCATATGGGTCTTCTTGAAGGCTTTATGGATAGTGAGGACATATCGGATGCGGATAGAGGTGAGCTTTTAGGATATGTAAAAAGCAAAAACACATCCGCGATAAATAACTATTGCCAGAACGGAGTGATTTCAGAAAAGACCTGTAATTTGCTTTGTCAACTTGTGCAGATGTATCTTCCTCTTGATGAGGCGTTGGAGGTTATCAAGACAAGCATTCTTAATGATAGAATGAAAAAGGCTTATGAGGAGCTTTGTGATATATCCGATATTATGAAATCATACGGACTGACAGCAAAAATAAATTTTGATTTTTCTGTTGTCAACGACCGCAATTATTACGATGGAATTATATTTAAGGGCTTTGTAAACGGGGTGCCTGACAGTGTACTTTCGGGCGGTAGATACGATAGACTTCTTTCTAAAATGGGCAAAAAATGTGGAGCAATTGGCTTTGCAGTGTATCTTGACAGACTTGAAAGATTTGGAAATGACAATCAGGAATATGATGTTGACGTTATGCTTACGTATGACGATGATGTAGATTGCAAGAGCATAGTTGAAACGGTAAAGCTGTTCAATCAAAATGGCAAGACGGTTAAAACAATGGCGGTGGCAGATGCATCCGTAAGGTATCGTCAGCTTCTTAAGATAGGCAAGGGAGGAATAGAGATCCTTGAAACAAATGATTAACATAGCACTTCCCAAGGGTAGACTTGGAGAAAAGGCATACGCAATACTTGAGGCGGCAGGATTTGAATGTCCCTCGATTAAAGAACAGAATAGAAAGCTTATTTTTGAAAATCCCGAAAAGGGTGTCAGATACTTTTGGGTGAAGCCTTCTGACGTAGTTATTTACGTAGAAAGAGGAGCGGCAGATATAGGAATTGCAGGAAAGGATATTATACTTGAGTATTCTCCCGATATATATGAGCTTGCCGATCTTGGCATAGGTAAGTGCCGTATGGCAGTTGCCGCTAAAAAGGATTTTTGCGACAGAAGAGATAGGACGCTTAGAGTAGCTACCAAATTCCCAAACATCGCAAAAACGTTTTATAACAGTCAAAGCAGAGATATTGATATAATCAAGCTGAACGGTTCTATTGAGCTTGCTCCTATTCTCGGACTGTCTGACGTTATCGTTGATATTGTGGAAACAGGGAAAACGCTTTATGAAAACGATCTTGAACCTAAGCAGGATATAGTTGATATCAGTGCAAGGTTGGTTGCAAACAAAGTGAGCTATAAATTCAAAAACGAAGAAATACGTGCTATATGCGAGGGCGTACAGCGTAATTTAAAATAAACTTGTCGGAGGACAAAAATGATAAAGACCTACAGATACGGTGATATAACCAAAGAAGAAATATTTGCAAGAGTTGAATCAGCTACAAATGTTGAAGCTGTTGTTACGGATATAATAGAGAACGTTAAGAAGGATAAGGATGCAGCTCTTATACGCTACTGCGAAAAGTTTGATGGCGTAACGCTTGACAGCATAGAGGTATCAAAAGAAGAGATACTTGAAGCTGTCCAGGCGGTTGATGAGAAGTTCATAGAGATACTGAAAAAGGCATCGGAAAGCATCTATGAGTTCCACTCAAGACAGGTAAGAAACAGTTTTCTTATAAACGAGAAGGACGGAGTTATAATCGGACAGAAGGTTATTCCGATTGAAAAGGTCGGACTTTACGTTCCCGGTGGTACAGCGGCATATCCGTCATCTGTTCTTATGAACGCAATACCTGCCAAGATAGCAGGATGTCCTCAGATAGTTATGGTGACACCGCCTTCAAAGAACGGCAAGGTTAATCCCCATATTCTTGCCGCCGCTTACGTTGCTGGAGTTGATAGAGTATTCAAGGTTGGAGGAGCACAGGCAGTTGCGGCTCTCGCTTACGGTACTGAAACGATTCCACAGGTGGATAAGATAGTCGGACCTGGTAATGCATTCGTTGCTGAAGCAAAGAAGCAGGTGTTTGGCAAGGTTTCAATCGATATGATAGCAGGCCCCAGTGAGATACTTGTTATTGCAGATGGCACTTGCAACCCTAAATACGTTGCGGCAGATCTTTTATCTCAGGCTGAACACGATAGAATGGCAAGTGCTGTTCTCGTTACAGATTCCGAAGAATTGGCAGAAGCTGTTTCAGCAGAGCTTGAAAGACAGATTCCTATGCTTGCAAGACAAGAGATAGCAAGAACGTCTATTGACAATAACGGTAAAATAATAATTACAAAAAGCATTAACGAGGCTGTTGAGGTGGCTAACAGCATAGCACCCGAACACCTTGAGATATGTGTAGACGAGCCGTTTATGTATCTCGACAAGATAAAGAACGCAGGTTCAATATTTATGGGCAAATATTGTCCCGAGGCTCTTGGGGACTATATGGCAGGACCTAATCATACGCTTCCCACCAGCGGAACGGCAAGATTTTCAAGCCCTCTTTCCGTTGACGATTTTGTAAAGAAAACGCAGTTCAGCTACTTTACTAAGGATGCTTTGGGAAGAGTTTGCCGTGACGTGGAGTATTTTGCCAACAAAGAAGGTCTGGGTGCACACGCGAAGAGTGCGGTCATAAGATTTGACGAGGAGTAATATGAGTCGATTTTTAAACACCAAATTTTCAACGCTGGAGGCGTATACCCCGGGTGAGCAGCCTACAGATATGAAATACATAAAACTCAACACAAATGAATCGCCATATCCACCTTCAAAGGGGGTTATTGATACGGTGAATTCAAACGAAGTGGAGAAGCTCAGGCTCTATCCTGATCCTGAATGTAAAGCATTGAAGGATAAGATAGCTTCGCTTTATGGTGTACAGAGAGAAAACGTATTTGTTTCCAACGGTTCAGACGATATACTTAATTTCTTCTTTATGGCATTTTGCAATGATGCAGAGCATCCCGTAAAATTTCCATCTATTTCATATGGCTTTTACAGTGTGTATGCCGAGCTTTACGGTGTTAAGTATACCAAGATCGATCTTCAAGAGGATTTCAGTATAAATATAAACGATTATACTGATGACAAAGCTAACGTTGTTATTGCCAATCCAAACGCTCCTACGGGTATTGCACTTAGTCGTGCCGAGGTAGAGCAGATAGTTAGCTCAAATCCTTCAAGAATAGTTTTGATTGATGAGGCGTACGTTGACTTCGGAGCAGAGAGTTCAATAGAGCTTACAAAGAAATACAATAATCTCCTTGTTGTTTGTACATACTCGAAATCACGTTCAATGGCGGGGGCAAGACTTGGCTTTGCTATCGGAAACGCGGAGATAATCGAGGATCTCGAGAAGATAAAATATTCTACTAATCCTTACAACATAAACAGGTTAACTATGGTTGCGGGAATTGCTGCAATAGATGATAACGATTATTATATTGAAAATTGTAAGAATATTATAGAAACAAGAGAATACACTCAGAAAAAGCTTCAAGAGATGGGTTTTTATACAACCGAATCAAAGTCTAACTTTATTTTTGCTATGCATCCCGATATTGGTGGAGAAGAACTGTATCTGGAGCTTAAAGCAAGAGGAATACTTGTTCGGCACTTTACATCGCAGAGAATATGCGAATACAACCGAATAACCGTCGGAACAAAAGAGCAAATGGAAACACTGCTCACGACGGTTGAGGATATCCTTAAGGAGAAAGTAAAATGAGGAATTTTGAAATTAAGAGAGAAACTAAGGAAACCAATATATCCCTGTATCTTGAACTCGACGGAAATGGTAAGTCCGAGATAGCAACAGGCTGCGGATTTATGGATCATATGCTTACGCTGTTTGCTTCTCACGGTTGTTTTGATCTTCGTGTAAGCTGTATTGGCGATGTAGATGTGGATTATCACCACAGTGTTGAGGATATAGGTATTTGCCTTGGAAAGGCTTTTGCGGCAGCACTTGGTGACTGTAGAGGTATTACTCGTTACGGAAGTATGCTTTTACCTATGGATGAGGCACTTGTTATGACCGCAGTGGATATATCGGGTAGAGATTGTCTTGTATATGGCTTGGATATTCCTACGGAGAAGGTAGGGGATTTTGATACGGAGTTGGTTGAAGAGTTTATGATCGCCTTCGTAAGAAATGCCGGTATCACATTGCACGTAAAACAACTTGCAGGAAGCAACTCACATCATATAATAGAAGGTGCATTTAAGTCATTGGCAAGAGCATTGAGAATTGCTGTAAGTATAGATGAAAGAAAGGCGGGAGAAATTCCGTCAACAAAGGGAAATCTTGTATGACAGCAATAATAGATTACGGAATAGGCAATTTGTTTTCCCTGAAAAGCTCCTTTGCTATGATAGGTGAAGAGGTTGTAGTTACTTCCTCCAAAGAGGTCATTGAGGCATCGGATAGAATTATACTTCCGGGTGTGGGTGCATTTGAGGATGCAGCGAAAAAGCTGAGAGAAAGCGGATTGGACAGAGTGGTTATTGAGCAGTCCCAGCTTGGAAAGCCCCTTATGGGAATTTGTCTTGGTATGCAAATGCTGTTCGAGAAGAGCTTTGAATACGGAGAGCATAAAGGATTGGGGCTAATAAAAGGCGAGGTAAGACCTATGCTCGGAGAGATACCGACAGAGCTTAAAATACCTCATATGGGGTGGAATAAGCTTAATTTTAGAGGTCAAAAGGACGAGCTTTTTAAATACCTTAACGAGGATGATTTTGTATACTTCGTACACTCATTTCACGGAACGGGTTGTGATGAGTCTATTATCGCTACCGCGGAATACGGTATAGATGTAACGGCAGCAGTAAGAAGCGGAAACGTTTGGGGATGTCAGTTCCACCCTGAAAAGAGCGGCGAGGTAGGTCTTGCCATACTTAAAGCATTTTGCGAGATATAAGGAGATTGGTATGTATATAATTCCCGCGATAGATCTGATAGATGGTAAGGCGGTAAGACTTATGAAGGGCGACTATGATAAGGTCACGGTATATAACGATAATCCTGTCGAAGTTGCGAAACAGTTTGAGCGTGACGGTGCCAAGCTTCTTCATGTGGTTGACTTGGACGGAGCAAAGGACGGCACGACGGCAAATTTTGATACCGTGGCAGAAATAGTAAAGCAAACGAAACTTTCTGTAGAGATAGGCGGCGGTATTAGAGATATAGAACGTGTAAAAAAATATATGGACGTTGGTATTGACCGAGTAATAATCGGCACGGCAGCAGTTACAGATCCCGAATTTCTTCGTGAAGCAGTTTCACTTTATGGAGATAAGATAGTTGTTGGTGTTGATATAAAAGATGGGTACGTTGCTATAAAAGGGTGGCTTGAGGTAAGCAAGCTTTCTTGCTTTGATTTCTGTGAAAGCCTTTCAGCTATGGGAGTAAATACCATAATTTGTACGGATATTTCCAAGGATGGTATGATGTCGGGTACGAATATGGAGTTGTATCGACAGCTTTCGAAAAAATTTGGAATGAATATCATTGCTTCCGGTGGAGTATCGTCTATTGCAGACGTCAAGGAACTCACGGAAATGGGTATTTACGGTGCAATAGTAGGGAAGGCGATATATACAGGTGCGGTTGACCTTGCCGAAGCAATTGCAGTGTCAGGAGGTAGTGGTAAGTGATAGCAAAAAGAATAATTCCTTGTCTTGACGTTAAAAACGGACGTGTGGTAAAGGGCGTAAATTTTCTTGGGTTATCAGATGTTTCCTCGCCTATTGAACTTGCACAGCATTATAGCGAGTGCGGTGCTGACGAGCTTGTCTTTTACGATATAACGGCTTCATTTGAGGGAAGAGCCTTGTTCACCGACATTTTAAAAGAAACGGCAAGTAAGGTGTTTATACCGCTCACGGTCGGTGGAGGAATAAATACTCTCGACGATTTTGACAGAGTTCTGAAATGCGGAGCAGATAAGGTAAGTGTCAACTCCGGAGCAATCCGTAATCCGAGCCTTATAGGTGCAGCTGCGAAAAAATACGGAGATCAATGTGTGGTTCTTTCCGTAGATATAAAGCGTGTGGATGGAGTTTTTCGCGTATTTGCTAAGGGCGGCAGAGAAAACACCGGTATGGACGCTATAGAATGGATAAAGCGTTGTGTGTCTGAGGGTGCAGGAGAGGTCGTGGTCAACAGCATAGATACGGACGGAGTCAAGCAAGGCTTTGACATTGAAATGCTTGATGCCGTATGTAATGTGGTAAATGTTCCTGTCATTGCATCAGGCGGAGCAGGATGTAAAGATGATTTTGTAAAGCTTTTCAAAGAACTTCCAAAAGTTGATGCAGGACTTGCAGCATCGATCTTCCATTTCGGCGAGGTGGATATACGTGATCTTAAGGAAACACTCGCAGAAAATTCAATTAACGTAAGATTATAACAGAGGTAAAAAAATGATTACAGTAGAACAGCTCAAATTTGATGAAAACGGTCTTATTCCCGCAGTTGTTGTGGATGCGGTATCTAAGAAGGTACTTACCGTAGCGTATATGAACGCTGAAAGCCTTAAAATAAGCATGGAAGAGGGAACTACCTGCTTCTGGTCAAGGTCACGCAAGTGCCTTTGGAGAAAGGGAGAAACCTCGGGAAATAAACAGCATATAGTTTCGATCGTTACCGATTGTGACAGAGATGCACTTACGGTTACGGTTTATAAAGACGGTCCCGCTTGTCACACCGGTACAGATTCTTGCTTTAATGAATTGGTATACAGCGGAGAGAATGAGGAGTTTTCTCTTGAAGCTCTTATGAAGGTTATAGAGGGCAGAAAGACCGAGAAGAAGGAAGGCTCATATACCACGTATCTCTTTGAAAAGGGTATTGATAAAATACTTAAAAAGGTTGGCGAGGAGTGTACAGAGGTAATTATTGCAGGCAAGGCTGACGACAAGGCGGAAACCATCTATGAAATTGCCGATCTTGTATATCATGTTATGGTTTTGATGATAGAAATGGGAATTTCACTTGACGATATTAAATCCGAATTGGCATCAAGACACGTTATTGACCACAAGGTAAAGCAGGAAAAAATGACGAAGTAATAATAGATTTGGTTGTATATAGCACAAATTTTATTAAACTTTTTAAAGTTTTTTCTAAAAAACTATTGACAGAAAGCTATAATAGTGGTATAATAACTCCGTTGTGCAAATGAGATGATTTTTGCACCGAGCTTTGAAATAAAAGCCATTCAAGTTTATATGCACCTTTAGCTCAGTTGGTAGAGCAACTGACTCTTAATCAGTGGGTCCCGGGTTCGAATCCCTGAAGGTGCACCATTAACTTGAATGGCTTTTTTATTTATGTTTCGCGAGAAGACTCTTAATTTCGCCCGATGGGCGAATGTTGCATTGGGTCCCGGGTTCGAATCCCTGAAGGTGTACTATCCTTAACGTCAGTCCTTGAATTTCAAGGATTTCTTTTTAGGGGTAAAAAAGGCACTCTTTTCACCATTGCACATTTTCCTCAACCTTATGGTCTAAAAAATATTGAAATATAAATAATCATATGGTATAATAATTTTAAGAGGTGATGAAATGGGTTGGAAAGATGATTTTAAGAAAAGCTTCGATCGAGTTTACGAACTTGTAAGATGCAAATATTCCTATGTTGAATATCCTTGTTATGGTGGAAGATTTTATTGGTTTTTGATCACACGTCATTTTGAAAGCTTATATTTTTACTTAACACATAGTAGCCTTATTTACACAGCAAGTAGCACATATATTACCGAGATTCCTTTTAAAGAGATAAAGAAATTATCAATTAAGCGAGGATTGTTCGTCAAGTCATCAATCCATATTCGTATAGTTGCCGATAAAAAATATCATTTATTGCTCAAAGATATGAAGTGGTTATCTACCAAGATGACCGAAAAAAACGAAGACAATATACGAGGTTTTATAGATACTCTTCAAGCGAATGTCAGAAATAAATAAAGGCTCGATTGTGTTAGGGTAACACAAAAGCCATTCAAGTTTATATGCACCTTTAGCTTAGTCCCACGAGCAACTGACTTTTAATTTAGCCTGCGGCGAATGTTGCATTGGGTCCCGGGTTCGAACACTCAAAGGTGCACCATTACTTGAATGGCTTTTTTATTTGTTTTTCTTACGTGTTTTTTACAGTCAAGCTTTACATAAATATAAGTATCAACTAATACGATATATATCCTAAACTAATGGTTTATTGACATGCACACTCTGCTATGATATAATTTCGATAGTAAATGAAAGGGAGTGCGTATATATGAAAAAATACAAACACAATATCAATTATTTTAAAAGAGGGGAATCCTTTAAGACTATAGGATTGGGTATGACCATCGTTGGCTTGGTGGTACTTTATTTTGGCTGGAGTTATATTTCATATGTTCTGTCGTGTATTGCTATTCCGGTAGGTTTAGGCTTGTTCTTTATTGGTTCTACAGGACACTCATCTGATGCGGATATAGATGCGGATATAAACAGTATAACCAAGGATATGGAAGTAAACCTTGAAGAAGATAAGCAATACGCAAAGAGAATACTAAAGCATATTGAACCTAAGATATGTGAGGGTTACGAATACAAAGAAGGGTTATATTTTGTGAAAGCAAAGAACGGAACTGTCAGATCCTCGGAATATACTAAGGCAATAATTTACGTGCTTTCAGATGAGCTTTATATAGTTAAACGAAACTTCTCTTTGGTTTCCGATAGCATATGTAACGAAACAATTGAGATCCCTTATTCTGATATGATTTCTGTGGATATAGTCAGGGACGTAAAATGCGTTGAATTTAAAAAGAAAAAATTCAATGTTAAAGTTGCATGTATTGAAATCAAATATGCAGATGACAAGGTGTTTTACGCACCTATACATGATGATGTGGATTCAGATAAGTTCATTGAAATGATGAATGACGTAATTAAATCCGCCAAAGATAATAATCAATAAAAAAAGCGACAGCTTGAAGCTGTCGCTTTTTTATGTTCAATTGTGGTTGTTTTTATGATGTCCTATATGAAAGTGATGTCCTTGATGTGCTTGTGCGTGTTCAAGTCGCTTGCGTTCCTTTTCTTTTCTTGCTTCTTCACGGGCACTTACAGCACCTTCGGGCTGTATTTCTCCTGCTTTCAGAAGCGATATCTTTGTCAATACAGGACCGATGATCTCGTAAATAAGGACAGCAAATAAGGTGATATTGCCGACGATAGCTCCGTCTGCTCCCAATTCAGCTTCAGCTTTAATCGCCATTCCAAGAGCTACACCTGCTTGTGGCAAAAGCGTTATGCCAAGATATTTAACAATATTTTCATCGCATTTTACCGCTTTTGAACTGATAAACGCACCAATATATTTACCAGCAGAACGTGAAATTATATATACGATTCCAATAAGAATTATTGCAATATCGGTAAATACGGAAAGCTCAAGTTCAGCACCGCTGATAACAAAGAAAATTATAAATAGTGGAGCAGTCCAACGGTCGATTCTATCCATAAGCTCTTCGGAAAAATCACATGTATTGCAAAATACCGTTCCCAGCATCATACAAACGAGCAAAGAGGAAAATCCTATGTGAATGCCATTTATATTGAATTTTAGCATAGAAAGAGCAACAGTGAGAAATACGAACGTTACCGACATAGCAAGTCGTTTGGATCTTGAGTGGAAAAATCTTTCAAAGAAAGTAAAGAGCAATCCCATAACAAGACCAAGCAACAGAGAAAATACCACTTCAAGAATGGGTTCAAGGACTATGGAAGTAATACTAGGTGATCCTGCACCAAGTGCTTTGGCAACGCCAAATGAAATGGCAAACAGAACCAGTCCCACCGCGTCATCAAGTGCAACTACGGGAAGAAGTATACCGGTAAGGGGGCCTTTAGCCTTATATTGTTTTACGACCATAAGGGTAGCTGCAGGGGCGGTTGCTGATGCAACTGCGGCAAGAACGATTGCAGCGGGAAGTGGCAGTTTATCTCCCATAAGGAAGAATAATCCGATCAAAACTATATCAACCAATAAAGTGGTGAAGACTGCCTGAAAAATTCCGATAACAAGAGCTTGTTTTCCTGTTTGCTTAAGCTGTGACATACGGAATTCGTTGCCTATTAAAAAAGCAATAAAGCCAAGTGCAACGTCAGCTAACAGAGAATATGTATTTACGTCTTCCATGCTTGTAAAACCCAATCCGGATACACCGAATGCTCCCAAGCAGTATGGACCTACAATAATACCTGCAACCAGATATGCAGTTACTGCGGGTAGCTTTAAAAACTTTGCTGCTCTCGATAGCATAAGACCTGCAAATAAGGCGATTGATAGACTTAAAAGTGTTTGCATAATTTGACCTCCAATATAATTATACTTAAAACACACAAGTGCAATTATAACACTTTACAGGTCAAAAGTCAACATTATTTGGATAAATATTTTTTGCATTTTCAGGTTTTATTTTGCTATTGAATTTTTAGAGGAAATATGGTACAATAATAGTATAAAAGGAGGTGCTGAAATGAATAAAATCAGTGATTGTTATGTACTGTATAATGGGGTTAAAATACCGTGTATAGGTTACGGCACATGGCTTACTCAAAACGATTTGGCAAGTGATGTTGTAAGCACGGCAATAAGTATGGGTTATAGACACATTGATACTGCGGCTTTTTATAAAAATGAGTGTGGTGTTGGCGAAGGAATAAAAGCATCAGGGATTGACCGCAATGATATTTTTGTTACAAGCAAGGTGTGGAACAGTGACAGAGGATATGATAACACGATGAAGGCCTTTGAAAAAACGCTTAAAGATTTGAAACTTGATTATCTCGATCTTTATCTGATACATTGGCCCGCATCTCCGTCACAGTATGAGGATTATAATGCTATTAATCTCTCCACATGGAAAGCAATGACCGAGCTTTATCTTGCAGGAAAAATAAAGTCTATCGGTGTTTCAAATTTTATGCCGCATCATCTTGACGCATTGGTGAACTCTGATATTGTTCCAATGGTAAATCAGATTGAATTTCATCCGGGGCAGATGCAAAACGAAACGCTGGATTATTGCCGCGAAAATAATATTCTTGTAGAGGCGTGGGGACCTCTTGGCAGAGGAAAAATGCTTGATAATCCAATGCTTATATCATTTGCTGAGAAGTACAACAAATCTGTTGCACAACTATGTATTCGTTGGTGTTTGCAGAACGGAGTGTTGCCGTTGCCTAAATCGGTTACTCCTTCAAGAATTGCGGAAAATGCAGATGTGTTTGATTTTGAGATTTCTCAAGAGGATATGCTTGAAATTAATGCTATGGAATATTTTGCAGGTTCGGGACATCACCCGGATAGATTTTGAAAGTAAAAAAAGATGCACGTTTAAAACGTGCATCTTTTTTGTTTGCTTATGCGTTTGCAGCCAACCACTCGTCAGCCTTAACCTTAGACATACGCTTGATGTCTTCCTTCTTGTAGGGAGACTCTTCGCCGCCGTTGGTGTAAAGGAAGTATTTGCCGTCTGCGGTTACGTAAAGGCTTTCCTCGTATCCGTCAGCATCGCCAAAATTTCCAAAAGCCTTCTTTGCGAGAAGCTCAGATGCTGCAGTATCATATTCAACTTTGCATATAATCTTTTTCATATGTTTTTATGTCCTTTCTGCATATTTCTTATTTACGATAATATTATATCATATTTATCAAGAAATTGCAATATTATTTTTGTAAAAACTATTATTAAAGGATGCTAATTACGAAGAAATTGTTAGCTTATTCCAAAGAGAGTTAATGTAGTCTTTTGTTTTTTTGTCAAGATCCTTATAGCAGTTTGCATCGTACTTCTCGGCAAAATCAAGATCTGCGGGGTAAAGAATATTGTAAACATCCTCACCAATATCTTCTTTATATACTTCGCTGTTGTAAACATAGGAATTTGGTGACGCATAGTAAATGTATTCTGCATTTGCTATTGCAACTTCTTCACTAAGCATAAAGTTTATATACGCCTCTGCTAATTCCTTGTTTTGAGTTGATGTAGGAATACACATAGCATCTATAAACAAATTCGTGTTTTCAGGATAATAGAATTGGAGATCAACCTTTTCCGACTGATTATCAACCATTGTAAAATAGTCTCCCGCATAATAAGCACCGATAGATGCTTCTCCTGATTCCATCAAATTGAAAATCTCATCCATAACCCTCTTGTATATAAGAGGCTTTTGCTTTTGAAGCTCTTCTAATCCTTTATCCCAAACAGCTGTATCTGACGTATTGACGTCAAGGCCGAGCTTGTAAAATGCTGTGCCAAATGCGTCCCGGGCATTGTTGAATTGAAGTATGCTACCCGAATATTTTTCATTCCACATCAGATCCCAATCGCCTACGTCTTCCTCATCCACCTTGTTGGCATCATATATAATGCCTATCATACCGTAGGTGTATGGAACAGAATATTTGTTTTCAGGATCGTAATAGAGATTTCTGAAATCTTCAGATATACATTCCTCATAGTTGGGGATATTATCAAAATTCAGTTCTTCGAGAAGTCCTTCCGATGCAAGTCTTGCAATCATATAATCGGAGGGAACTATCACATCATAGCTGACAGCTTCGGTTGACAACTTTGCATACAAGTCCTCATTAGAGGTATACGTTACATAATTAACTCTGACTTTAACGCCATAGGTTTCGTAATAATATTCCTCGAAAGCCTTGTTTACGTCAAGTGTACCCTCGTCGCCGTTGGAAATATATTCTCCCCAGTTATACACGTTAAGCGTAACCGTTTTTTGAGAGAATACACTCAATACAACGCAGAAAGTTATTATTACAGCCAAAGCACATACGAGAGCAATAACTCGGTTCAAATTAGTATAGCTTCTTGGCGGTTTATGGCTTTCAGTAGTTGTTTCGGGTGTTGCCTTTGCCTTTTGGGGCTTTTTCTTGAGCATTTGCTGACGTTTCTTTTCAGCCTTGATCTTTTTAGCTTCAAGTCTTTCATAAGAAGATTTCTCTCTGTTGGAGATGAGAAGCAATATAAGTATCAGAACGAAAACGATCGTTGAAAGTGCATATATCGTAGGCTTTACAGACTTCTTAGTCATACTGTATATGAGTATGGGAAGAGTCTGAAAATCCGTTCCCGACGTAAAATAGCTGATTACAAAATCGTCAAGAGAAAGAGTAAATGCCATTATCATTCCCGTTACGACACCGGGCATTATGCATGGAAGCTGGACCTTAAAAAACGATTGAAAAGGTGTACAACCAAGATCCATGGCCGCTTCGGGAAGAGCATTCGGCATTTGCTTGAATTTTGGAAGAACGTTGAGTATAACGTAGGGCAAACTGAATGTCACATGAGCTATGAGCATAGTCCAGAAATTCAGCTTGGTTGTAAGCCCCAACATTCCGCCGACGAAAACAAATAGGAACATCATAGATATACCTGTTATGATTTCGGGATTCATTATCGGGACATTGGTAATGGTCATAAGAGATTGGCGAACGTACTTGTTCTTCATATGGTGAATACCGAATGCAGCAGCCGTTCCGATGAGCGTAGCCAATAGTGCTGACGATATTGCCAAAATCAAAGAATTTTTAAGTGCATTAAGTATTTCGCTGTTTCTCAAAAGCTCTCCATACCATTTGGTTGAAAAACCGGTAAACACCGCAGTGCTTCTTCCTTCATTAAATGAAAAGAATATCATTACGGCAATAGGAGCAAATAGGAGAAAGAGTATAAGACCGATATAAAACCTTGAAAATTTCTTCATATGATCATTCCTCCTCCCTCGTCGCTGTCTGTATAGTGGTTAACTATAGCAAGACCGACGATAAGTATTACCATAAGGACAAAGGATAGGGAAGCGGTCATATTATAATTTGCCGCTGTGTAATGCTGTTCAATAACGTCACCGATAAGCAACGTATCCACTCCTCCCAATTTTTGTGAGATATAGAAGGTACTGATAGAAGGCACGAAAACCATAGTAATTCCCGAAATAACTCCTGAAATGCTTAAGGGGAATATAACCTTGCGTAACACGGCAAAACCGTTGCAGCCAAGATCCTGTGCCGCTTCTATGAGTCGGTGATCCATCTTTGCCATTACGGAGTAGATGGGAAGTATCATATAGGGCAGGTAATCGTATACCATTCCTATAACTACCGCTGTTTCAGTTCCCAAAATATGTATCGGACCTAAACCAATCTTGCCAAGAAGAGTGTTGAGGATACCCGTGTCCTGAAGAATAGTCATAAGAGCATAAGTTCTTATGAGAAAATTCATCCACATGGGGAGCATTATTAACATCATCAGTATTCTCTGCGTATGCGGTTTGCATGTAGTCATAAAATATGCAATAGGGTATCCCAAAAGCAAACAGATAGCTGTAGCTATCAATGCCAACTTTACCGATTTCCAAAATATAATCAGATATTCTCTGGTAAAGAACTGTGAGATGTTTTTAATAGTAAAGCTACCTGTGGCAGTATCAGTAAATGCATAGTACGCAACGAAGATAAGCGGTACAATGATAAACAGTACTGCCCATACAATATGCGGAGCAGCCGCGTATTTTTGAAGCAAGGAAGCGTTACTTTTCTTTTTTACAGGTGTGCCGGTCATTCTTCCTCGTCCTCCGTAACGTCGGAAAGATGATCCATTTCGTTGGAGAAGGTAGAATAGTCACCAAACATATTGGAGTATTCAGACTTCTTCATAATATGGATGGCATCAGGCTCTATATAAACTCCTATTGTTTCATTAGGTGCTACGTAGTCGGTGGACTGAATCATCCATTTGAAGCCATCGATGTCAACTATTATTTCATAATGTACACCCTTAAAGGTAACGGACGTAACAAGACCTGAAAGCATTCCTTTTTCTACGGGTACGACGTCTACGTCCTCGGGACGGACAACTACGTCAACAGGCTCGTTGAGTGCAAATCCCTTGTCAAGACAATCGAAAGTATGCGAAGCAAACCTTACGGAAAAGTCCTTAAGCATAACGCCGTCAAGAATATTGGATTCACCTATAAAGTCAGCAACAAAAGCATTGACAGGCTCGTTATATATATCAATAGGAGTGCCTATTTGCTGTATTTTTCCGTCAGCCATAACTACGACGGTATCAGACATAGAAAGAGCCTCTTCCTGATCGTGTGTTACATAAATAAATGTAATTCCCGTTTTTGCCTGAATGTTTTTAAGCTCTACCTGCATATCTTTACGAAGCTTCAGGTCAAGTGCTGCAAGAGGCTCGTCCAAAAGAAGCACCTCAGGTTGATTGATAAGTGCTCTTGCAATAGCAACACGCTGTTGCTGACCGCCGGAGAGAAGAGATACGTTACGCTTCTCAAAGCCTTTGAGGTTTACAAGCTCAAGCATTTCTGCCACACGCTCGGAAATTTCCTGCTCCTTAACCTTTTTGACACGAAGACCGAATGCAATGTTATCGTACACATTCAGGTGAGGGAAGAGAGCATATCGCTGAAAAACGGTATTAACATTTCTTTTATGGGCAGGGACGTCATTGATCACCTTGCCATCAAAACAAACCTCACCTTCATCGGGATTTTCAAAACCGCCGATTATCCTGAGGGTGGTTGTTTTGCCACAGCCGGAAGGGCCTAAGAATGTAATAAATTCGTGGTCGTTGATATAAAGATCGACGTTGGAAAGTATCTGTTCTCCGTCAAAAGACTTGCAGATATTTTTCAATTCTATCAATTTTCTTTTCATTCCACATAAATACTCCTTTGATAGAAAATTTACAATAAAAGCGATTAAACGCTACATATGCAATATTGTAGCAGATATTAAGTGAAATTGCAATATATTTTCCGAAAATTCTTTAAAAAACGGCATAAAATTTAATTATATGTAGTAAAACCGAATTAATTCAGTTAAATCTTGGTTTTTCTTCCAATATAAGCAGAAATCTCATAATTGCTACAGTAAATGATGAAAAATAAAAATGTCCGAGGATATTTCCTCGGACATTGGTGCGAGAAACGGGACTTGAACCCGTACGGTGTAACCACACGCCCCTCAAACGTGCGCGTCTGCCAGTTCCGCCACTCTCGCATATGTTACCTCAACGGCAACATATAATATTATACACTTTTTTTTGAAAATGTCAATACCTTTTTTGCAATTTTTTTCTAAAAAATTGTTTTTTTTCAAGACATACAAAACAACTATCGATTTACGTATTTTTATTGTTAAAGTTACCTCATTTTACTCATTGGAGCAGTATATGAAATGCAAGTTGAAGATAGGTTTCTTTGCCGTACTTATGTTATTTATACTGGCAGTTACCTCTGCTGAATATTTTCCCGCTTTGATTTGTTCTGTTTTTATACACGAATTAGGGCATATTATTGCCGCAAGGATAAGACATATAAAATTATCCGAAATGAAACTTAGCATATTTGGAGCATCTATATATGCTCAAGATCAACTTTTTTCATATTCCGATGAAATATTTTTGTGTATTGGTGGGCCGTTTGCTAATTTGTTATCTGCTGTGGTTTGTATATCAATGGGAAAGGTACACTCACTTTTTCTGATGTCCTCTATAGCCTTGGGGATATTGAATATGTTTCCAATATACGGTTTTGACGGGGGAAGAATATTGTTTGCGTTTCTATCAATGAATTTTTCCCCCAAGACGACCGTTATCATATCTAAAGTGATTTCATTTGTTGTTTTGCTATTTATGTGGTGTACCTCTGTTTATTTTCTTTTAAGGAGCGGTGCAACGATGACAATGTTTGTTTTTTCAATGTTTATGTTTGTTAAAATATTTATTTCCGATAAATAAAATGTCACCCGTACAAACGACAGGTGACATTTTATAATTGAATTACTTATGGTATAATTTTTTGGTTGCGTAAACAGGCTCACTGGTAAGATCTATGCCGAGCTTTTTGTAAACGGTTTTGTCTACATTCGAGAGAATAACGCTTACGTGTGCCTGACAACCGCGAAGTCTGTGAAGTTGATTCATAGCTTTTTCGGCTACGGGATTGGTAGTAGCAGAAATGGCAAGTGCTATAAGAACTTCATCTGAATGCAATCTGGGGTTGTGATTTCCAAGGTTTTCAACCTTAAGTCTTTGGAGTGGTTCCATAAGAACCGCAGGTAACAGCATCATAGAATCGTCTATGCCTCCAAGATGCTTGAGTGCATTGAGGAGAGCTGCAGCCGATGCTCCCATAAGCTTTGAGGTCTTTCCGGTAACGATAGTTCCGTCTTCAAGTTCAATCGCCGCAGCAGGCTCACCCGTAAGCTCAGCTTTATCCAGGGCTTCCTTTACCACGCGACGGAAGGATGTGTCTACACCCACCTTACTCATTATAAGCTCACTCTTGTATACCTCTTCTGCATCAGCCGTACCGTTTCTTTTGCGACAAAGCGTATCATAATACCTTCTGACGATCTCCATTTTTGAAGCATGGCATACGTTGTCGTTATCTGTAATACAGTAACCTGCCATATTTACTCCCATATCGGTAGGAGATTTGTATGTGCATTCGCCGTATATCTGCTTGAAAATTGCTTGAAGAACAGGGAATATCTCGATGTCACGGTTATAGTTTACCGCCGTACTGCCTGTGGCCTCAAGATGGAAGGGGTCGATCATATTTACGTCATTGAGGTCAACTGTTGCGGCCTCGTATGCCATATTGACGGGGTGGGTCAAAGGAAGATTCCATATAGGGAAGGTCTCAAATTTTGCATATCCCGCCTTGACGCCTCGTTTATGATCGTGATAAAGCTGTGATAGGCATACTGCCATCTTACCACTACCGGGACCGGGGGCGGTTACAACAACGAGAGGTTTAGTCGTTTCGATATATTCATTCTTCCCATAGCCCTTATCACTTACAATATGACGCACGTTGGTAGGGTAGCCGTCTATTGGGTAGTGACGATATACCTTGACGCCAAGATTTGACAGACGCTTAATGAATTGATCAACGGATGACTGGTTCGCATATTGAGTGATAACAACACCGCCAACGAGAATTCCGATCTCACCAAAGGCATCGATTAGACGAAGAGCGTCCATATCATAGGTGATGCCAAGATCTCCTCTCATTTTGTTTTGCTCAATGGAGGTAGCCGAAACTACGATAATAACCTCTGCGTTTTCCTTCATATTGAGCAACATACGTATTTTACTGTCGGGTTGAAATCCGGGAAGTACTCTTGCCGCGTGATAATCGTCAAAGAGCTTTCCTCCAAACTCAAGATAAAGCTTACCGCCAAATCCCGATATTCTTTCAAGAATTTTTTGAGATTGAAGCTCTATGTACTTATCGTTGTCAAAGCCAATACCACTCATTTAAAACCTCTCAATAAATAAAAAATAAACTACCTTTATATTTTAATACATTTTGCGAATTTTTTCAATAGATTATTACAAATAAATTTTCTTTTTTAAGAAAAAATTTTTTTACATCAAAAATTTACTGTCAAAAAATCAATTTAAGCATAAGATTATAGGGAAGAGCTAAGCTCGAAACTAATTTAGGAGGAGAAGATATGTCTGAAAACAGATTTCAGTGTGGAATTCCCGATAGAAACAGCTGTAAGACAGAAACTGTTTGCATAGATGTCAACCGTGTTCTGGATTCTTGTCGGGACAGAGATTGCTTTGAAGACGTTAAGGTGCTGTTGACTGACTTTGGTAACGATATCATTGAACATACCACCAACATAAGAGCTGTGGGGGCTTGTATTGTTCAGACTCAGATAACGCTTGACCCAATAAAGTTTAACAGAGGATTTTATTCGGTAAACATAAAATTCTACGTTAAAATAAACTTTGAAGCTTGTTTGTGCGGAGGAAGAATACAAGAGTTTGACGGAATAGCAATACTTGAAAAGAAGGTGATTCTTTACGGTAGTGAAAGCAACGTAAGCATCTTTAAGAGTAGTGCGGCATCATCTGATTTTTGTGCACCGCCAGAGCCTTGTCAGTGCGGAAAGAACGTTCCTACGTCAATAGTAGAGGTTGTTGACCCCATAATACTCAATGCGAAGGTCAGGGAAGCGGATGACGGTTGCTGCTGTTGTTGCTGCTGTTGCGGTGATGTGCCTCAGTATATTGCAAATAATATGAACGGTCAGCTTAGTGATTCGGACGGAAAATTCCTTACCGTATCTCTTGGCTTGTTCTCGGTAGTTCGAATTGTAAGACCTGCACAGTATCTTATACACGCAACAGAGTATTGCGTACCCGATAAGATATGCGTATCTGCAGAAGATGACAATCCTTGTGCCGTTTTCCGTTCCATGGCTTTTCCGACATCCGAATTTTGCCCCCCTGATTTTGTTCCCAACCATCAGGATAAGTCAGGTAAGTGCGGCTGCGGAAACTAATATTTTCTGATTTTAACAAAAGGAGTACGAACTTCGTACTCCTTTTGTCGACAAGTCAAAACATTATTTGAAGTTGTTTAAAAATTAGATTCCACATATTCCAAAACGGTAATAGTAATAACAAGACAGTCAAAATTTCGAAGAAAATATATACATTATTATTTTTCAATTTAGAAAAGTACCAAATATTGACAACCAATAGTCCCACAATAAGAATAGTGGCTAAAAATCCTACTATCATACGAAACCAAAATAGGCGAGGATGGTCTAAGGGCGATGTAAGTAGATAAGTTATAGAACAACAAAGCAACAAGCCTATAAGAACGCTGTGACATACAGCAAATATGAATGTTAGTAGTTTTTTCATAGTCGATGATCTCCCTAACTCGTTGTATGTGTAGTATATCATAAGGAAATTTAAATGTCAAGCCCCGCGCGAGGCGGGGCGAAAATTACGCAAGTGCGGTTTTCTTGAGTCCAATATATTCTTCATCATTACCAAAAAACTTATCAAATGACAAAAGCATTGGTTCATAAGGAATACCGGAGAGGTATTCTTCCATTGCTTCGCTGTCATCCATGTTGGCAAAATACATCGGATTGCGCACGGAAATATGGTAGTCCCGATTTTTCTCTGCAGAATTGATTCGTTGTCCCCAATAAAATACTTGCTTGATCGCTTCCAGACAATTCGGCTGATCTTCGAGTTTCCTGTAATTATGAGCAAGTGCCAACGCGGCAAAAAATTTATGAGCACAATAAAAATCACGACAGCCATCATCAAAAACAGACAGCAGTTTCAAATGCAGTTTTCCAAACTCTGCTGATTCAGAATATCGACCTGCTTCGGATAATCTTGAAGTAAGCACCTGCAGATTCAGATTGGCAGCCAGCCAACAACGGAACAGATTCTGTTCGGTAAACTGCATCAAAGCAGAATCGTTGTGTTCGTATCCGTAAGTAGTGGCTGTTCCGACAATTCGGAAAAAGTAATTTTCCGCACTGATTTTCTGCACAGCATCATGAGCTTTTGTGTACTCTCCGGTTTCCCCATAAATACGGGTCAACATATTGAGTGCGTTATCTGTATGATTGACGTCACCGCAAGTGTCTACAACTTCTGTACACAGCTTAATTGCTTTTTCAATTGCCCGATTCCGTTCACTCTCATCCTCTGAAATTCGGTTGACCATCGAAAGAGAAAAAGCAAGAGCAATTTTCAGATTAGGACTGTTCGGATATTTTTCAAGACCTTTAGTCAGGATCTCAATCTCCTTATAGGTATCCATACTGTCGTCAGCAGCTTTCATAATCGCCTTAACCTCATCGGCATAGCTATTCATGTGATATCCGAAAAGGCGGTCAATCGAAACACCGAAATAGTCTGCAATAATAGGGAAAAGACTTACGTCGGGAGCACATTGATTATTTTCCCATTTGGAAATAGCTTGTTCCGAAACACCAAGCTTTTCAGCAAGCTGTGCTTGTGTGATTTTCTTTTCCTTGCGGAGGGTATATATATTTGTTCCGATACTCATAGAGTTATCTCCTTTACAATTTATTTTCGTGGCC
>JAZOUQ010000120.1:0-25371 GCA_045658185.1 Eubacteriales bacterium | reverse complement strand
TACTCCAACCACGGTGCAACCTGGGGTGACGTTGCAAAGGCTTACGAAGAGGTTACGGGTGCTCAGATCATCTGGGGCGAAGAGGACGACTACGTTGCTACTCTTCCTTTCGACAAGAAGCCTTGGCTGGTTGATATGTGGTATCACGACAGAATTTACACCAGATGGATCGACGGCTCCAAGATCATTGAGGCTGCAGGTCTTACCAAGGACGATTTCAAGACCATCGCAGAGGGTATTCAGTACGAGATCGATATTCTCGGCTGGAAGCGTCCTTAATTTAATACATAAAAAACGGTTGAATCATTTGACTCAACCGTTTTTTTTGTTTATTTCAAAATGTTGTTATCCTTGATGAATTGTGTAAGCTTTGTTGCACCTTCGACGTGTGACGGCAGACTGGGATGATTGTTACCGCCGTTGCTGTCAAACAGCACCTCAACGTCATAAATTCCTGCCGCCGTGCCACCAAGCTCTGCGATGGCAGCCTTTGCCGCCGTTCTGTACGACTGAGTCGTGGTGTAGTATACCCAGACTATCGGCACGTCCTTGCCGTACTTTGCACGTACTCCCGTGATAAGGTCGATAACACCCTGCTTGTATGCGGCTGTGGTTACACCTGCGACAGTCTTCTCGTCGTTAGAGCCTACCGCCATAACTACAAGGTCGGGGATACGGGTGGGATCGAAGGGATTAGCTTTTGCACGGTAATAGGACTGCGAATCAAATATAGCCTTTATGGGGTATTTGCGGTAGCCGTTTACCACGCCTATACCGCTGACGGAAAGCATTGAATAGTCAGCTTCCAAATTCTTTGCAGTCAGGTAGGTGTAGGACTGGGTAGAGTCTTGATTTACTGCCAACTGTGCCACGTTCGCATCGGACACGTCCGTAAGGTTGCCGTAGCCTGCAGTGTTACTTGCACCCATAAACTCGATGTAATACTTCGCATCGGTAGGCTTTGTGGCAAAATAGCCCTTGAAGGTCAGGGAATTAACCGTTGCAAGTGCACTCCTGCCCTCGGTCTGTCTTACAAAACGAATATTGTGAACTCCGCCCTCGCTAAAGTTTGCGAGAGTGAGTGTAGTTTTTGTTCCTTTGTTGGCTTTGAATCTTGTTTCGCTTCTTACACCGTCAACGAAGAGGGTAAAGTAGCAGTCGTCGGTTCTTGAGTCCTCTCCGCCCGTGGATACGGTAACGTCAACGGTGAGTTTTCCTTCGATATAAGCATTGAACTCAAATCCCGCGGAGGAGTGGTCGAATCCAAGACCGTCAAGTCCTATGACAGTTCTGCCAAGAATTTTGGAATTTGAATATATATCTCCCGCATCGTAGGTCTTGGTGGATATTTTATTGTCTGCGGAAGGGGGATTGGTAACTTTCTCGGTGGTTTCCTGTGCGTAGGTGTTTGTGTCTGTTACGGTGGGATCATCGCCGTTACAAGCTACAAGTGACAACGCAAGAAGACCTGCAATAAGAATAGTAAAAAAATGCTTTAATTTCATTGCTCCGTTGCCCTCTCTTTTTCGATAAAGTCGTAGATTTGCATTGCGAAAACGTTGTCGCCGTTTTCCTCAAACTTATTGAGGTATTCGCAATGCTTGCCGTGCATAACTACGTGGTCGAAATTGGTGTGACCGAAGTGGGAAAGGGTGGACAGCATGAGCATGGTCTGCTCGTAGCGGTTTCTCATATCGTTGTCGGAAACGATAAAACGCATGGTGGGATAGGTTTCCTCCATTCCCACGAAATAAAGGGGTGCGGTTTCGTCAACGATAACGCGGCGGGGGTCAACGCCTGCCACCTTCAGCACCTTGAAGTGTGCCGTAGGCTGTCCCGCATCGTGGAGATAACCCGTTATAGCGGAGTTGTCAAGTCCCGCCTCGGCAAGATAACGCTTGTCGAAGCAGAGCATCATGGTGATGTATCCGCCAGCCGAGCTTCCGCCTACGTAAAAGCGGTCGCAATCAAGAGTTTCTTTCATATACTTATGGGCAAAAGCTACCGCCTGAGCCGCATCGCAAATGAATTCGGGGTACTTTGTGTCGGGATACATACGGTAATTTGCGGAAATAATAGCGACTCCTCTTTCTGTAAGGTAGGGGGCAAAACGGGTTGCAGACTTTTTGTCGCCCTTTTCGATTCCGCCGCCGTGGAAGTATACGAACACTGCCGAGGTGTCACCGTCGGGCAGGTAAACGTCAAGCATCTGGGCAGTTGAATCGTTGCCGTAGGCAAGATTTTCAAAAACTCTCATATTATGCTCCTTATTGCTTCAAAAAAGAATCTACGCACTCTTTTGCTATGCGTATGTGCTCCTCGGGTACCTCCTCGTCAAGGTCGCAGAAGGTGTTTTCTGCCACGCTTGTGTTGAAGAGAGTGCTGTACCACAGCAAGCCGAGGGCATATCTGCCGAGTCCAAGCGACGCATGGAAGGTATCTCGGTGGATCTTCTCAACACCACTGTCAAGTATTTTGCGGAAAAGCTCTCCCGAGGGGATCGTGCCGTAGGCATTTACGGATTCAGCCGCAAGGCTGTACGCCTTCTTTACGTCGTTCAGCATATTTTCGGGTGTGTCGTACTTTACGATATTGAGCAAACGGGGGCTTTCTGCTTCATATGCCCACGTTTGGTGTATGTATATCTTTGCCTTGGGGCAGCACTTACGTGCGTACGCCACAAGCTCCGTGATATAAGGCTGATAGGTGTCGGGGTTGAAGCTCTTCTGACTCGCCTGCTGGAACGTGATAACGTCCCATTCGCGGTTGAGCAAGCCCTCGCTCAGAGAAACGGGGAAGCCTGTGCGGTTTCCGTTTATTTGCAGCTCGTATGCTTTTGCGTCCGAGAGCATATTTCTGTAATGCTTGTCCAAGGGGCAACCGGGTATAAACAGATTTGCTACCGTAAGCAGCTTTTTGTCTGCTCTTGCTATACCGTGAAGGTATCTCGTTGCGTCCTCGGAGAAGCTGTTTCCTATTGCTAAAACGTTCATAGATCAAAGAACTCCATTTTTCTTGTCAAGATTTCTGTTTCTTACGTACATAATAAGGTCAGCTCCCACCATGATGAAGTTAAGCACGTAGAAGAAAAGGACGTACCATTTCTGACCTATACTTGCCATATAAACAGGGTTGATGAGCTTGGATATGATACCTGCGATGTATCCGAAGAAGATGAGCAAAAGGAATGCAAGGCTTTTGCCCTTAGTCGTTCTTGCTCTGTAAGATTTGAGTACGTTGAGCGGCCATGATGCACCAAAGCTTACTATCATTACCACTTCCATGATTTCTGCCATAATTAGCCTCCATTATATTAAAAAATATCTTTTATAAGTTTACCATATATTTGATTTATTGTCAATAAATAAACGACAAATTTGAGCAAAATTAAAGCTTGTGGAACACGGGCTGTCTGCCCTCAAACGTGCAAACGTAGCCGAAAATATCCTTTAGCTTCGTTATGACATCGTCGCAATACTGTCCGACACGAGTAGCATCGTGAGCATCCGAGCCTACTGTGACTATTTCTCCGCCCAGCTCCTTGAAGCGACGGATATAATCGAGAGAGGGAAGAAGTCCTACGCCTCGGTCGATACCGCTTGTGTTGATCTCCATTCCTTTTCCGTTTTTAACGAGAACACGCATTATTTCATCGGCAATCTCACGGTAGTCTTTATATTCGAGAGGAGAGCGGAAGGGATTGTTGGGAGATTTGCAAACGTAGGTCAGGTGTCCGAGGACGTCAAAATTATTGTGGAGCTTGACGCATTCGTAGGTTTTTTTCAAATAACTCATATATGCTTCCTCGGCGGATCTGCCCTCCCAAAATTCCTTGTCGTAAGGGTCGTAGCCATCGGCAAAGTGGACAGAGCCTATAACAAAGTCAAAGGGGCGTTGCCTCAAAAGTGCCTCGCAATCCTTCATATTCCATTCGTTAAGACCCATTTCTACACCTCGGCGTATCGTCAGCCCGTTAACACAAAGACCGTCGTAGACACTTGAATATTCGTCAAGGGAGAAAAGACTGTGGGTGTCGGTGGGGCGGGGGAAGTAGTCCCAGTGATCTGTAAAGCATATCTCTCGCAGTCCTGCGGACACAGCGGCTTTTGCTATATCCTCTGCGGGGGTGTCGGAATCAAAGGAAAGTGAGGAGTGTATATGAAAATCAAACATCTGAAAATCTCCTTTTAGGTGATATAAATATTATACAACAGCTTTGAGATTATTGCAACAGAAAATTTACGAAAACATGCTTGAAAATTGCGGATATATTGACTTTTTGTTGATTTTGTGATATACTAATATAATATTTATAGGTCGAGTCTTCCCCGAAAAAGGAGTAAAAAATGAAGCTGACAAAAATACTTAATGATGAGAGCCCCTCGCTGTCATTTGAGGTGTTTCCGCCTAAGACCGACAGTGCTTTTGAAAGTGTGGAAACTGCCGTCAGGCAGATAGCCCGTCTTAAGCCCTCGTTTATGAGCGTTACGTACGGAGCAGGGGGCGGAACGAGTAAATATACACTTGATATTGCAAAGAGCATTCACGACGATTTCGGAGTGCCTACCTTAGCACATCTCACCTGCGTATCCTCCACCCGACAGACGGTAAGAGAGCGTATAGAGGACATAAAAAACGCGGGTATTCACAACGTGATGGCGTTGCGTGGCGACATACCTGCCGACAGAATGGGAGAGGACAGGTCGGAGTGGGACTATCGATATGCCCAAGACCTTGTACGGGAGTTAAAGGAAAGCGGAGCTGATTTTTGTATTGGCGGTGCTTGTTATCCCGAGATACATACCGAGAGTGCGTGTCAGAAGGAAGATATAAAGTATCTTAAGGAGAAGGTGGACGCAGGCTGTGATTTTCTTACCACACAGATGTTTTTTGATAACAATCTTCTGTACAATTTCCTTTACAAGATTCGTGAGGCGGGTATAACCGTCCCCGTAATTGCGGGAATAATGCCCATAACCTCGGCAAATCAGGTGGAGAGAGCGATAAAGCTGTCAGGCTCGCATATGCCTCACCGCTTTAAGGCTTTGGTTGACCGATTTGGAAGCGACCCCGATGCTATGAAGCAGGCGGGAATCGCGTATGCTACCGACCAGATAATCGACCTTTTCGCAAACAATATAACTAACGTACACGTTTATTCGATGAACAAGCCCGATATTGCCGAGAAGATTCAGAGCAATCTTTCCAATATAATCGGGAAATGAGGATTTTTATGGATTTCAGAGCGTTTTTGAAAGATAATAACGTAATACTTGACGGCGGTATGGGTACGCTTTTGCAAAATGCGGGACTGCCCGTAGGGGAGCTTCCCGAAAGATGGTGCGTTACCCACCCCGAAACCGTTACCGATATACACAAAAGCTATTTTGATGCAGGAAGCAACGTGGTCAATACCAACACCTTCGGTGCAAACTGCCTTAAATTTGACGAGGAAGAGTTAGAAAGTATTATTTCCTCCGCAATAAAATGCGTGGATAGAGCAAGAGAACGCTCAAAGACCGAACAGCCTAAATTTATCGCTCTTGACATAGGCCCTACGGGAAAGCTGTTAAAACCCTACGGTGACCTTGATTTCGAGGAAGCGGTGGAGATATTCGCAAAGACCGTGCGACTTGGGGTGAAGCACGGAGCGGAGCTTGTCACCGTAGAAACGATGAACGACAGTTACGAAACCAAGGCGGCACTCCTTGCGGTAAAGGAAAACTGCGACCTGCCCGTGATAGTTACCAACGCATACGGCGAGGACGGAAAGCTTATGACGGGAGCGAGCCCCGAGGCTATGGTTTCAATGCTTGAGGGAATGGGAGCGGACGTTATCGGTGTCAACTGCTCTTTAGGACCGAAGCAGCTTTCATCGATAGTGGACAAGTATCTTAGGTGGTCAAGCATTCCCGTGGCGGTAAAGCCAAACGCGGGACTTCCTCAGGTCAAGGGCGGCAAAACGGTATATGACGTAAGCCCTTCTGAATTTGCCGAGGACGTATCGGCTATGATGAAAAAGGGCGTTCGTGTAGTGGGAGGCTGCTGCGGAACGACCCCCGAGTATATCTCCGAGCTTTCAAACAAAGTAAAGGAAATCGGTGTATCCCCCATTGCCGAAAAGAATATAACGGCGGTGTCCTCTTATACCCACGCGGTAAAATTCGGAAATGAGCCTATTCTTATAGGCGAACGCATAAATCCTACGGGCAAAAAGAAACTCAAGGAGGCGTTGAGAGAGGGAGATATGGACTATATCCTCTCCGAGGCTTTGGGACAGGAGAGCCACGGTGTTCACGTGCTGGACGTAAACGCAGGACTGCCCGAAATAGACGAGAGGGCTGCCCTTGAGCGTTTGATATGTGAGATTCAGGCGGTTACCGCATTGCCCTTACAGATAGATACCTCAAACACCGAGGCTATGGAGGCGGCTTTGCGACGCTACAACGGCAAGGCTATGATAAACTCGGTGAGTGGCAAGGAGGAAAGCATAAGGACGGTAATGCCCCTTGCCAAGAAATACGGCGGTGTGTTGGTAGCTCTTACTCTTGATGAGAGCGGAATACCCGAAACCGCAGAGGGCAGAGTGGCTATCGCGAAGAAAATACTTTCGGCGGCAGAGGGCTACGGAATAAGAAAGAGCGATATTATATTCGACCCCCTTGCTATGACAGTGAGTGCAGAGCCGAGGGCGGCTGTTGAAACACTCAGGGCTGTGCGAATGATAAAGGAAGAGCTTAGCTGTCAGGTGTCGCTGGGCGTTTCAAACGTGTCCTTCGGACTTCCTGCCCGTGACCTGGTAAATTCCACATTTTTTGCTCAAGCACTTGAATGCGGACTTTCGGCGGCAATAATCAATCCCTATTCAGCAGAGATGTTGAAGGCGTATTATACCCACAGAGTGCTTCACGGAATGGACGAAAACTGTGCCGAATACATTTCCTTTGCTCAAAGATGTACGGCATCCGAGCTGAACTGCGGAAGCACCGAAAAGGCTGAGGACTCTGCTGACGGACTGACCGACGCGATATGCAAGGGACTTGTAAAGCAGGCGGCGTCTGTCACCGCACAGCTTCTTGCTACCGAAAAGCCCCTTGATATAGTTCAGAACAAAATAATTCCCGCTCTTGACGAGGTTGGCAGAGGATTTGAGAAAAAGACGATATATCTGCCCTCGTTGCTTATGGCGGCAGAAGCGGCAAAGGCGGCATTCTCCGAGATAAAGGCGGTTATGAGCGAGAGCTCGGAGAAAAATAGCAAGGGAATAAAAATAGTCCTTGCTACCGTACACGGTGATATTCACGATATAGGAAAAAATATCGTTCGTCTGTTGCTTGAAAATTACGGATATGACGTCACCGACCTTGGACGTGACGTGCCGCCCGAGGTCATAGTCGATAAGGCTTTGGAGCTTGATGCGACGCTTGTTGGATTGAGTGCTCTTATGACCACTACCGTTCCCGCGATGGAGCAAACTATAAAGCTTTTGAGAGAGAAAGCGCCTAAATGCAAGATTGCCGTTGGCGGTGCGGTTCTTACTCAGGAATATGCTGACCGAATAGGTGCGGACGCATATTGTAAGGACGCAATGCAGACGGTAAGATACGCGGAAACCCTTTAAGGAGAGAAGAATGTTAAAAAGGTTTATTTCATATTACAAGCCCCACAGACTTGTGTTTACACTTGACATGTTTGCGGCTCTCGCTGTGGCACTGGTGGGAATAGTTTACCCTATGATAACAAGGGAGATGCTTAACGACCTGATACCTAACCGTAATTACAGGATGGTGGTAATATTCGGAGTGTCCCTGTTGGCGATATATATCGTTCGTATGCTGCTCAATTACTTTATACAGTATTACGGACACGTCATGGGTGTTCGTATGCAGGCAAATATGCGTTCGGATATGTTCAGGCATCTTGAAAAGCTTCCTTACGGATTTTACGACAATAACGAAACGGGAAAGATAATGTCCCGTATGACAACAGACCTGTGGGAGATAAGTGAGCTTGCTCACCACGGACCCGAGAATCTTCTTATATCCTCCGTGTCGGTGGTAATATCATTTATCTATCTGTCAAGCATAAACATTTGGCTGACGCTCATAATTTTTGCGTGTGTTCCTTTCCTTTTGCTCATAGCTCTTATGCTTCGCAAAAGAATGAGAAACGCTTTTATGGAGAGCCGCAAATCGGTAGCGGAAATAAACGCGTCCGTTGAGAGCAGTATTTCGGGCATACGCGTTACCAAGGCGTTTGACAATGCCAAAAAGGAAGAGGAAAAATTCGAGGTAGGTAACTCTCATTTTGTAAGTGCAAGAGATGATGCCTACAAAGCTATGGGACGATTCCATTCCATGACTGCTTTTATTACCGACGTTTTTAACGTTATCGTGCTTATAGCGGGCGGATTTTTCCTTTATAACGGTAATATAGGCTTTGGAGATTATTCTGCGTTTATCGTTTCGGTAAACCTCTTTATCGCACCCGTTATGACGCTGATAAACTTTATGGAGCAGTATCAGAACGGTGTTACGGGCTTTGAGAGATTTTGCGAGATAATGGACGAGATCCCTGAGGCAGACCGTAACAACGCAGAGGAGCTTAACGGCGTAGAGGGAAATATAGAATTCCGAGGAGTGGTGTATTCCTACGACGGAAATAAGGACGTGCTTAACGGAATAGACCTGAATATTCCCAAGGGAAAAAAGTTTGCACTCGTAGGTCCTTCGGGAGGAGGAAAGACCACCATTTGTCATCTTATTCCTCACTTTTATGAGGTGGAATCGGGTGAGATACTCATTGACGGAAAAGACATAAGGAAGTTGACACGAAGCTCACTCAGACGAAATATCGGTATTGTTCAGCAGGACATCTATCTTTTTAATGCAAGTATCAAGGAAAATATACTGTACGGCAGACTTGACGCTACTGACGATGAGGTCGTAGAGGCGGCGAAGAGAGCTAATATACACGACTATATAATGACTCTTGAGAACGGCTACGATACACAGATAGGCGAGAGGGGAGTAAGGCTGACGGGCGGTCAGAAGCAAAGACTTCCAATCGCAAGAGTGTTCCTTAAAGACCCGCCAATGCTTATACTCGACGAGGCAACGAGTGCTCTCGACAACACCACTGAGATACTGATACAGCAGGCACTTGACGAGCTGTGTCGTGGAAGAACCACTCTCGTTGTGGCACATCGACTGTCAACTATTAAGAATGCAGACGAGATTGCCGTTGTGTCGGACGGACGTATAACCGAGCAGGGAACTCACGAGGAGCTTTTGAAGCTTGACGGGGAGTACGCAAAGCTGTATAAACTCCAATTCCGTGCGGCGGAGGAGTACACGGGATTATGAAGGACGGATATAATTATGCTGAATTTACCCGCTAAGGCTCAAAGACAGTAACCGATTAATACTTTACTAAATATTTACAAATAATCCATTGTATTTTACTGTAAAATAAGATATGATAAAGTGATAAACAAGGGGGTGGTTTCGTGTTCGGATACGTAAAGGTAATGAGCCCCGAGCTTAAGGTCAAGGAATATGAGCTTTATCGCGGAATGTACTGTGGACTTTGCAGAGCTATGGGAAAATGCACGGGTCAATGCTCGAAAATGACGCTCAGCTACGATTTTACCTTTCTTGTTGCCGTGAGGCTTATTCTCACAGATACGAAGATAAGCTTTTCACAGCGGAGATGCTTAGTTCATCCCTTGAAAAAGAGAAACTCAATGAACCGCAACGAGCAGCTTGATTTTTGTGCCTACGCGTCGGCAATTCTCGGCTACCACAAGATAAAGGACGACCTTGCAGACGAAAAGGGATTAAAAAAATTCAAGGCAAGACTTGCTTATCCATATGTGAAAAGATGGCGAAAAAAAGCCCTTAAGACAGGACTTGAGCCGTTAGATAAGAGGATAGGAGAGCTTCTCGAGGAGCTTTCGTTACTTGAAGCTCAAAAGCGTCCAAGCGTAGACGAGCCTGCGGGAATATTCGGAGAGATACTTGGTGAGATGACAGCCTTCGGTCTTGAGGGAGCGGAGCAAAGACTTGCCAAAAGGCTTGGTGTGTGCGTTGGAAAATGGATATACATTGCCGATGCTCTCGACGATATGAAGGAGGACAAGGAAAAGGGAAGATACAATCCTTTTCTGTTGCTCTACGATGGCAGACTTCCCGAGGACAGGGAACTTGACTACATATCGGACGCTATGAAGGCGGAGTTGCTCGGAGCTGAAGCGGCGGCTGACCTCATTGATACTGAAAATATACCTGTGAAAAATATTGTGGAAAATATACTGTATCTCGGTATGCCCGACACTGTGGAGAAAATACTCAAGGGCGACGAGAAATGCAGAGCAGATAAGAAAGGAAGAACGGAATAATGGATCCTTACAAGGTTCTCGGTGTGTCATCTAACGCATCGGACGACGAAATAAAAAAAGCTTATAAGCAGCTTGTAAAGAAATATCACCCCGATAAATACCGCGACAGCGACCTTGCAGACCTTGCAAGTGAGAAAATGAAAGAGGTCAACGCGGCTTACGAGGAGATAAAAAGACAGCGTGAGAACGGCGGATACCAAGGTTCCTCCGGCGGTTCTTACAGCTACGGCGGAGGACAGTCCTCCACGGGTGACGCTCGGTATACCGATATACGCCGTATGATAAACATGGGTAACGTGGGCAGAGCAGAGCAGATGCTTTACGGTATTCCCCAAACTGCAAGAAACGCAGAATGGAATTTCCTTATGGGCTGTGTAATGTCAAGACGCGGAAATTATATGGACGCTCAGAGATATTTCGATATTGCTTGTTCGATGGACCCCTATAATAACGAATACCGTGCGGCTCAGAACGAGCTGAGAAATCGAGCAAACGGCTACGGCGGCGGATACAATACGGGCAGAGGAAATGCGGGCGGATGCTCAACCTGTGACATATGCTCGGGACTTATGTGTGCCGACTGCTGCTGTGAGTGTATGGGCGGTGACCTTATCGGCTGCTGCTGACGGAGGAAGCTATGAGTCGCAATAATACCAAAAGATTGACGGTTTGTGCGATGCTTGCGGCACTTGGCGTTATACTGCTTTACATAGGTTCTCTTATTGAGGTAGTTGACATTTCGATGGCGGTAGTGGCGTCAATGCTGAGTGTTATTGCCGTTATAGAATACGGCAAAGGAACACCTTGGTTTGTGTTCTTTGCAACTGCCGTATTGGGCTGTATTCTTGCTCCGCCGTGGGGCGGATTTGGAGGAACGCTTTATTACGTGGCGTTTTTCGGATTTTATCCTATACTTAAGGAATACTTTGAGCGAATGAGTAAGGTGAAGGCTTGGATATGCAAGGAAGTGGTGTTTAACGTCTGCCTTGCGGTTCTCATCGTAGTGCTTAAGCTGTTGTTCTTCTCCACGGTCAATATTCCGATACCGATGTACGTAATGCTGGTGGTGCTTTGCGAGATAGTGTTCGTTCTCTACGACGTGGCACTTACAAGGCTGATAACCTTTTATATCTATCGGTTGAGAGATAGATTGAAATTGAAATAAAAAAACGGAGCTGTTCAGCTCCGTTTTTGTGTTTATATAGAATCCGCATAGGTTGTGGCGAGGACGTCGCAACGCTCGTTGTATACGTGACCTCTGTGACCGTGTACCCACACGAAGGTGACCTTGTGAATATTCAAAAGACCGTCAAGTCTTTGCCAAAGCTCGGGATTAAGTACAGGGGATTTGTCAGCTTTTTTCCACCCCTTTGCCTTCCAAGACTCCAGCCAACCTTTGTTGATGGCATCGGTCAGATATTTGGAGTCGGAGGTGAGCGTTACCTCGCAAGGCTCTTTGAGTGCCTCAAGAGCAGAGATCGCCCCCATAAGTTCCATTCGGTTGTTGGTGGTCATAGCCTCGCCTCCCGACAGCTCCTTTTCAACTCCGCCGAAAACCAGAATAGCTCCCCAACCGCCCTTGCCGGGATTTCCTCTGCAAGCACCGTCGGTATATATGTCAACGTGTTTCATAATAGCACAGCCTTTCTTTCTTTACTGATAATATTTTACCACATATCTACACTTAAATCAAGTAAAAAAATTAAATACCGTATTGATTTTCGAGTCTTAATGTTGTATAATTATATGATAACGTTTTTTGACGAGGAATATTATGAAGGATATAAAGAATTTTGAGGAAACACAAAAATCCTCCCAGCTGATATTTGACGGTAAGGTGCTTCACCTTTACCGTGACGAGATATATCTGCCTGACGGAAGAGAAGGGTTCAGAGAATATTGCCGTCATAACGGGGCGGTTTGCGTTGTTCCCGTTACCCGCGAGGGCGAGGTGGTATGCGTATCGCAGTACCGCTATGCCGTGGGACAGATGATGCTTGAGATACCCGCGGGAAAGCTTGACACTCCCGACGAGGACCCCGAGTCGGCGGCTCTCCGTGAGCTTAAAGAGGAAACGGGTGCTACCTGCGGAAAACTCACATATATGGGACTTTATCTTGGCTCTCCGGCAATACTTTCCGAAAAAATATATATGTATCTTGCAGAGGAGCTTGATTTCGGAGAAACACATTTTGACGATGACGAGTTTTTGACTGTGGAAAAAATACCGATAAAAACTCTTGTGGATATGATAGCGAGAGGGGAAGTCCCCGATGGAAAAACGCAAGCGGCTGTGCTTCGTGCATATTACACCATAACGGAAAAATGATATGACACTTGTTTTTACAGTCATATTTTTGATAGCCGTTATAATCGGAGTGACGTTGGTATTTTTGATAATGCCCCGTGTGTCAGACAGAGCGGATATGGATATGCTGACGTCGGACTATGCTCACAGAGGGCTTTGGAGTAAGCAGATACCCGAAAACTCTCTCCCTGCGTTTGCCTTGGCGGTTGAACGAGGATTTGGAATTGAGCTTGACGTTCGGCTTTCGGTTGACGGAGTTGTGATGGTTTTCCACGATGAAAATCTTAAACGTATGTGCGGAGTAAATTCCAAGCTTTCCGTTAATAAGGCTGCTGTTTTGAAAACGCTGAGGCTTGGCGAAACGCAATATACCATACCCACACTTGAGGACGTACTCACCATGGTGGACGGACGTGTTCCGTTGCTTATTGAGATAAAGGGAGAGGGCAAGGAAGAGAAACTTTGCAGAGCTGTTGCCGAGATGTTGGATATGTATCCCGGTGTGTTTGCCGTGCAATCATTCAATCCGTTGATTCTTAAATGGTTCAAAAAGTTTCGCCCCCGTTTTCCACGAGGACAGCTTGTAACCAAGGTGAAGAAGGTCAAGGGCAGAAAAGCCCCCAGACTTACAGCCTTTTTAATGTCCAATTTGATGTTGAACGTGCTTTCCCGTCCCGATTTTATATCTGTCAACGGAAAGAGATTAAACAATTTACCGTTCAAGCTGTGCGTTGGGCTTTTCAAATGCCGAGGATTTGTATGGACGGTACGAGATCAAAATCAACACAGAAGGTGCCACAGCAAAGGACTTTACACTATTTTTGAAAGATTTTTACCTTATTGAGAGGAATAAATTTATGAAAGAATGCTTTAAGAGTGCAGATATTTTGCTCCCCGATTTTAATAAGACGGATGCCCAAAAATGGGCGGTGGTTGCTTGTGACCAGTTCACAAGTGAGCCTGAATATTGGGAAAAGGCGGAGGCTGCGGTCGGTAATACACCTTCCACTCTCAGGCTTATACTTCCCGAGGTATATCTGGATCGAGCGAAGGAGAAAATTCCCGATATAAATAACACTATGAAAGAATATCTTGACGGTGTCCTTATCGATCATCCCGATTCTATGATATTCGTTGAGCGTACTCAGTCGGACGGAAGCGTACGCAGAGGAATAGTAGCGGCAATAGACCTTGAATGCTACGATTATACAAAGGGGTCAGACGCACTTATCCGTGCGACGGAGGCAACAGTTGTGGAGAGAATACCGCCGAGAGTTGCTATAAGAAGGGATGCCGTTATAGAGCTTCCTCACGTTATGCTGCTTATCGATGACCCCGACGGGACGGTCATTGAGCCTCTTGTGGGATGCTGTGATAACGTTGCGTACGATACCGAGCTTATGCTTGGGGGAGGTCATATAAAAGGATTTTATCTTGACGGAGAACAAAAGGTACAGGTAAAATCGGCACTTGATGGGCTTATTACCCCCGAGGCTATGGAGAAGAAATACGGTGACGGAGGACTTGCTCCGTTGCTGTTCGCAGTAGGCGACGGAAACCACTCCTTGGCGTCAGCCAAGGCGGCATATGAGGAAATTAAAACCTCGATAGGCGTGAGCGAGGCTATGAGCCACCCCGCAAGATACGCCCTCGTTGAGGTCGTTAACATACACGACGAGGCTTTAAAATTTGAGCCTATTTACAGAGTTATGTTCGGCGTTGACCCCGAGGACGTGTTGAAGTCGCTTGAGAAATACGCAGAAACGCTTGACGGCAAGGCACAGCCTCAAAAAATGACCTACATACACGGCAAGACCGAGGGGGAGATATGTGTAAGCACCCCCGTGCGTCAGCTCACGGTAGGAACTTTACAGGACTTCATAGATGACTATATAAAGACTCACAAGGGTAGTGAGGTGGATTACATACACGGTGAGAAGTCCACACGCACACTTGCCGAGAGGGACGGAGCTATCGGATTTTTGTTTGACGGTATGGGCAAGTCGGAGCTTTTCCGCACCGTTATATTTGACGGAGCTTTGCCGAGAAAGACCTTTTCTATGGGTCACGCAGAGGACAAACGATATTATATGGAATGCAGAAGGATAAAGTAAAATGAGTGATAATTGGGACGTATTGCGTTCGGACTGTGAGAGCTGTTGTGCGTGTGAGCTTCATAAGACACGAACCAACTGTGTTTTCGGCACGGGGAATATAAATGCCGACGTGCTTTTCGTGGGCGAAGCCCCCGGTGACAACGAGGACAAAACGGGGATACCGTTCGTAGGCAGAGCAGGGAAGCTACTTGACCAATATCTGTATGCCGTGGATATTCCGAGAGAAAGGGTATATATCGCAAACATACTTAAATGCCGTCCTCCAAAGAACAGAGATCCTTTGCCTGAGGAGGAGAAGGCGTGTATCGATTTTTTACGCAGACAGGTAAGACTTATCAACCCCAAGGTGATAGTTTGTCTTGGCAGAATATCAGCAACCAAGCTGATAAAACCAGATTTTAAAATAACTAAGGAGCACGGACAGTGGTTTGAAAAGGGAAATTTCCTTATGACCGCAGTTTACCACCCCGCACTCTTGCTTCGCGACCCTCATAAGAAAGAAGATATGATGAGGGATATGAAGGCAATAAAACAAAAGATAGACGAAATGGAGATAAAATGAACTTTACATCTTTTCTTACAACAATAGCTACCCTTTTCGTAATGCTGATAGTAGGTTACGTTGCGGGTAAAATGGGAATTATCGACAGCGTAGCGTCGAAGAAATTTTCCGCACTTATAATAAAGATCGCCCAACCGGCATTGATAATCTCATCTATTGTAGGTGTGAGATATTCACGTGAGATGCTGATGCTCGGACTTAAAACCTCGGCACTCGGCTTTGCCGTTCACCTTTTTATGTGGGGCATCGCCTTCTTGGCATGTATTTGGATAAAAAACGTGGACGAGCGAAAGATACTTGAGTTTTCAATGGTGTTTGGTAACACGGGATTTATCGGTATACCGATAATGAAGTCCTTGTGGGGAGAAAGAGGAGCTTTTATGGCGGCGTTTATCGTTATAAGCTTCAATATCCTTATGTGGACTGTTGGTATTGCTATACTCGGCAGAAAACGCCCCGACATAAAGCTGACGTTTAAAAAGGCACTTATAAATAAGGGAACTATTCCAAGTCTTATCGGTGTGTGTGTATTCCTTATCCCCGCTGTTCTTCCCTCATTTGTGCTTCCCGAGTTTGCGAGTGCGTCATTGTCTTACGTGGCATCGCTTTGCACCCCCGTGTCAATGCTCATAATCGGTGCTTTGCTTGCGGGTAGAACATCCAAGCAGATATTCGGCTCGGGCAAGGTATATTATCTTTGCCTTTTCAAGCTGGTGGCAATACCGCTTACAGTGTGTGTTGTTATGAAGATATTGGGATTTGACAGCTTTTGGATACTGTTCGCAACCGTACTTACCTGTATGCCCTCCGCTACCTCTGTTTCCATGCTGGCGGAGCTTTACGATATTCCCGCGGGATTTTCCGCACAGGGAGTGGGAACGACCTCGCTGTTTGCCATAGCTACAATGCCCTGTGTTATCCTATTGGCACAAAAGATAGTAGAGCTTTAAAAAAGTATAGGACGTCACTTTTGTGACGTCCTATTTTATATATTTTCTTCAAAACTATTGATTTTATCTGACTTTTGTTATATAATAGATTAGTTAAGTAATGTTAAAAGGAAGTGTTAATATGAACAAGGTATACGTTCCCAAGGGATATTTTCCGCCTCTCGATGAATACAACACTCAAAAAGCTATTGCCTATATAAAGCAGACGTTTCAGCAGGAATTTGCCTCGGCTCTCAATCTGAAGCGAGTTTCCGCTCCTCTGTTCGTTACAGAGGAATCGGGTCTTAACGATAACCTGAACGGCTACGAGCGTCCCGTTTCCTTTGACGTTCCCGCTATTGGCGTGGACGCACAGGTGGTGCATTCACTTGCTAAATGGAAGCGTCTTGCACTCAAGAGATATAATTTTGACGTTGGCAACGGTCTTTATACCGATATGAATGCTATACGCCGTGACGAGTCCCTTGATAACCTTCACTCCATCTATGTTGACCAATGGGATTGGGAGAAGATAATTACCAAGGAAACGAGAAACGTTGAATATCTTAAGCTGATAGTGACCTCCATAGTAGACGCTATCTGCAACACAAACGACCGACTCCTCGTTCGTTTCCCTCAACTTAAAACAAAGCTTTCCCGTGAGGTTTCATTTATAACCACACAGGAGCTTGAGGATATGTACCCTGACCTTACAGGCTCGGAGCGTGAAACGGCTTACGTCCGTGAGCATAAGACCGCTTTCATTATGCAGATCGGCGGTAAATTGAAGTCAGGAAAGCCTCACGACGGCAGAGCACCCGATTACGACGACTGGTCGCTTAACGGTGACTTGTTCTTCTGGAACGACGTGCTTGACAGAGGAGTTGAGATATCCTCTATGGGTATCCGAGTTGATGCCCAGTCGCTTGATAGGCAGCTGACACTTGCGAACTGTGATGACCGTCGCAAGCTCCCCTTCCATTCTATGCTTCTCAATAACGAGCTTCCGCTGACCATAGGCGGTGGTATAGGTCAATCCCGTCTGTGTATGCTTATGATAGGCTGTGCTCATATCGGCGAGGTACAGTCCAGCATATGGGACAGCGAAACGGTACGTATCTGCGAGGAAAATAATATAAGACTTCTGTAAAAGGATAGAGGGACTGAGTTATTAACTCAGTCCCTTTGGTTTACCAATTCGTATTCCAACGGTCGAAATGATCGCCCTCGCCGAATTCCTTTTATTTTCTCTTTTTTATAAATTAAACACCCGAATACGCGGAGAAGCCTCCGTCAACGGGAATAACAACACCCGTTACAAAGCCCGATGCAGAGCTGTCGCACAGCCACATAAGAGTTCCGAGAAGCTCTTCAGGCTTTCCAAAGCGACCCATAGGTGTAGCGGCAAGTATCTTGCCTGTTCTTTGTGTGGGCGTACCGTCCTCGTTAAAGAGCAGAGCGGCGTTCTGCTTGGTAGCAAAGAAGCCGGGTGCTATTGCGTTTACTCTTATTCCTGCCTTTGCAAAGTGAACTGCCAACCACTGCGTGAAGTTGGAAATTCCCGCCTTAGCCGCACTGTATGCGGGGATCTTCGTAAGGGGGGTAAATGCGTTCATCGAGGAGATGTTTATAATAACTCCGTCGTTGTTCAGCATATCGGGTGCAAAGACCTGAGTAGGAAGAAGCGTTCCCATAATATTAAGACCGAACACAAAGTCGAAATCTGCTTTTTCCAAATTGAAGAAGGTCTTGAACTCGCTTGTAAGCTCGTCCCCCTCCTCGTAGTATTCGTGTGCCGTGGTGCAACGGGGACTGTTTCCACCCGCACCGTTGATGAGAATATCACATTTGCCAAGGTCTGCAACGATCTGTGCGTGAACCTCCTCAAGCACAGCCTTATCAAGCACGTTTGCCTTGTATCCCTTTGCAATGCCGCCGTCGGCAACGATTTTTTCTGCCGCTTCCTTTGCAGCCTCCTCATTAAGGTCGAGCAAAGCAACCTTTGCACCTGCTTTGGCTAACTCCTCGGCAAACGAGGAGCAAAGTACCCCACCTGCACCTGTAACAACGGCTACCTTGCCGTTAAGTATCTTTTCAGCCATTTTAATATACCTCACTTTTTAGATTTTTCGATACCCTCGAAAAGACCTACTATGTAGGTAGCACCGAGTGCTCTGTCGAAGAGTCCGTAGCCGTATCTGCCAGTTTCTCCCCAAATCATTCTTCCGTGATCGGGACGGACATAGCCGTCAAAGCCGTTATCCACAAGTGCTTTTGCGATACCGTACATATCTATCGAGCCGCAATCGGTGGGGTGTCCCACCTCGCAGAACTGTCTATCTCCCGTACGCTTGATATTTCTCAAATGGAGAAAATGTATTCTGTCTGCGTATTTTGCCGCCATCTTTACAAGGTCGTTATCGGCAGACGCACCGAGAGAGCCTGTACAGAAGGTCAAGCCGTTGGCCTTGCTGTCAACGATAGACAAAAATCTGTCGTAGTTTGCCTCGCAGGTCATAATGCGGGGAAGTCCGAAGATGCCCCATGGCGGATCATCGGGGTGTATAGCCATATTCACACCTGCCTCCTCGGCAACGGGTATAACAGCCTTTAAGAACACCTCAAGGTTTGCCCACAGCTTTTCCTCGTCAACGTTCTTGTATATATCAAGAAGCTTGTTAAGTCCTTCCTTGGTGTAGCTTTCGTCCCAACCAGGAAGAGAAAGATCTCCTGCCGCGGGATTCATAGTCATAAGAGTGGCTTCATCGTATGCAAGAGAGTTAGAACCGTCAGAATTCTGATGCTCCAGCTCACTTCTGAGCCAGTCGAATACGGGCATAAAGTTATAGCATATACACTTAATTCCCGCCTTTCCAAGGCGACGCACGTTTTCGCAATAGTTTTCAATGAGTGCGGCAGCATTTTCTCCGCCGTACTTTATTTCCTCGGGAACGGGAACGCTTTCAACAACCTCAAATTCAAGTCCTGCACGGGCAGCCTTTTCCTTGATTGCGGCAATGCTTTCCTCACTCCACACGCCACCCGGCTTTACGTCGTAAACAGCAGATACTATACCGCTCATCCCGGGTATTTGTCCTATCTGCTCAAGGGTTACGGGATCGTCATCGCCGTACCATCTGAACGTTAATTTCATAGTTTCCTCCTCGATTGTATTTTTATTTATATATCTATTATACAACATTTATAATTACAATGGAATTGCATTATAATCAAAATATATTGCATTTTTGAGCATCTTGTGATATAATATGAATATAACTCATTAAAAAAGAAGGAAAAAGTTATGTCTATCGTATATAAAGACAATGAATTATGTCTGAGCCATTCCAGACGAAAAGACCCCTTGGCAAACAACTATAA
Organism: Eubacteriales bacterium; assembly: GCA_045658185.1. GTDB lineage: Bacteria > Bacillota > Clostridia > Oscillospirales > CAG-272 > HGM12713. Next base: position 5,675 of record JAZOUQ010000120.1, on the reverse strand, counting down.
TCTTCACGTTCACGATTTTTATGAGATCATTTGCTTTGTTTCGGGAAATGCAAACTATCTCGTAGAGGGACGGGAATATCATATGTATCCCGGATGTATGATTTTAATGCGACCCGCAGAAACGCACAAGCTGGTGATAAGGGGCAATGGAGACTATGAGCGTTACGTACTTAGCTTCCGTGCTGACGACCTGAAGGAGATGGGTTTTTCGGAGGATTTGCTTATGGCGTTCACTCAAAGAGCATTGGGCGAAAAAAATTTATATCTGCCGGGGGAATTTATTGGATTTGACACAGTAGGATTTTTCAAACAACTGAAAGAAGAGTGCGAAGTATTCCCATCAAGACAAACTATGATTGCAAATATAAGCTTTTTGCTTTACGCTCTCAATTCCGCTTTTCTCAAAAAATCATCGGACATTAATACGGACGAAAACCTGGGAAAAGAGCTTATTTATTACGTCAATGAAAATCTGACTAACGATATTTCTTTGACTGCAGTATCGGAGTACGTCCATATGAGTCCGTCACAGGTAAACAGAATATTCCGTCGCCTTACGGGTACGTCTGTGTACGATTACGTACTGTCAAAACGCCTGATTTTGGTTCGTGAAATGATCGAGGCGGGGGAGGGAGCCGTCAGAGCAAGTCAGCTGTGCGGCTTCGGAGATTATTCTTCGTTCTATCGCCTGTATAAGAAACGCACGGGAAAAGCTCCGGGCGATGTGAAAAGGAAATAAAAACCTAAACAAAAGACAGCAGTTGAAAAACTGCTGTCTTTTGTCTATCTTTCTATCGCCGATCACAAGCACGTCAACGTATTCTCTGTCAGTAACTCCGAAAGTCTTTCCCTCGTCGGTGCTCATATGTATTGTCTGTTTGCTATGATACAGCTCAATTATTTACTTGCAAGTCTTTGGGTGTCGATTGCAATCATATACTCCTCGTCGGTGGGGATTATCCATACCGCAACCTTGCCGCCCTCTGCGGTGATATTGAAGGGAACTCCTCTCTGGAAGTTTTGGTTTTTATCCTTATCTATCTTAATTCCAAGGTATTCCATGTTTTCGCAGACCTTCTCACGGATATTCCACTGGTTTTCTCCAATTCCCGCAGTGAATACAACGGCGTCAAGTCCGTTCATTTCAGCAACGTAAGCTCCAATATGCTTCTTTATACCGTTGGTCAGTATCTTTATTGCAAGCTCGGCTCTCTTATCGCCGTTTGCGGCAGCCTCGGATACGTTACGGCAGTCGTTGGATATTCCCGAGATACCAAGCAGACCGCTCTTCTTGTTGAGTATGTCATCGACCTCCTGTGCGGTGTATCCCTTTGTTTTCATAAGATAGGTTACAACGGTGGGATCAATGCTTCCCGAACGGGTACCCATAGCGATACCCTCCTGAGGGGTAAAGCCCATAGATGTGTCTATTGCCTTTCCGCCGTCAACAGCCGTAATGGAAGAACCGTTTCCGAGATGGCAGGTCACTATCTTCAGTTCCTCAATGGGCTTGCCCAAGCACTTTGCAAGCTCTGCACTTACGTATCTGTGAGATGTGCCGTGGAAACCGTAGCGACGGATCTTATCGTTTTCATAGAACTCGTAGGGAATGGGGTAAACGTATCTGAAATCCTCAATATCCGAATAGAAGGAGGTATCAAAAACAGTTACCTGAGTTACATCAGGCATAAGCTCAACACACGCCTTTATTCCTGCGATAGCGGGAGGTCCGTGAAGAGGATTGATGGGAACGATGGTTTCAAGATATTTGATAACGCTTTCGGTTACCACACAAGATTTCTTGAGCTGTTCGCCGCCGTGAACTACACGGTGACCTACTGCATCTATTTCCGAAACGGAGGAGATAACTCCGTACTCGGCAGAGCAGAGAAGCTCGAGAACTCTTGCCAATGCCACACCGTGGTCCTTAAGGTCAAGCTCCTCGAAAAAGGGTTCTGCATCGGGGCGTTTGTGGGTAATAGTTCCACCTGCACCTATTCTCTCACAAGCTCCTTTTGCAAGGACAGCGGAGGTATCCATATCGAAAAGCTGATATTTGAGTGATGAGCTTCCTGCGTTTAATACAAGTATCTTCATAATTTGTGTTTCCTTTCGGGTGTTTAGTATATTAGTTCAATATTGTTTTCATTACAAAAGCTTACCCATTTTTCCGTGGGTTCTGAATCTGTGACGAGAACGTCGATGCTCGTTGCGTCACATACCTTGACAAAGGATTTTTTATCGAATTTCTCCGAGTCGAGGGCAAGTATGCGTTTTTCAGCACAAGCAAGCATAGCCTGCTTTATTTGACTGTCGTTCTCATTTGAATCGGTAACACCCAGCGACATATCAAGTCCCTTGCAGGAGCATATAGCGATGTCTACGTGGTAAGAGCTTATCATTTTTTCAGCGGACGAGCCTGTAAGAGATAATGCTCCTTTTTTCAGCACCCCGCCCGTGGAAAGAACTGTCCAATCGGATTTTTCCGCAAGCTCGAGAAGTATCTTTACGGAATTGGTTATAATGGTGAGATTTTCTTTTTCTTTTATCTTCTTTATTACGTAGAGGGCAGTTGAGCTGGAGTCAGCCATAATGCGATCTCCGTCGTGTATGATATCGCATATTTTGTCGGCTATTATTTGTTTTTGCTCGACGTTTACGATTTCACGGACGTTGTAAGGCAGGTCTATTGCAGAGGCGTGCTTTGAAACAGCTCCGCCGTAGGTTTTTGACGCAAGTCCCTCCCTGTCAAGCTTTTCAAGGTCACGCCGAATGGTTTCTTCCGTGACGTCAAAATCCTTGGCAAGATCGGAAACGATAACTTTTCCGCTTACCGATAGTCTTGCGAGAATTTCTCTTCTTCTTTCGATGGCAAGCAAGGGTTTTACCTCCTACTTTTATTTTACAGAATACTTTCCCAAAGTCTTTCGACAGGACCTGCGATGATGGAGGTGGCGGAAATGCTGACGTTGTTCGCACAGCGTGGAAAAAACCATGCTCTCGATCACCTGTCTGACGATCTTTTCAATATCAGCGGATTTAATATCCATCTCCGTGATCCTTTTTTAACTGTGTAGATTATAATTACATTTTAGTTTCAAAATACACTTTTCCGTATGCGGGAAGAGCACTGTCCTGTGCCCCGCCCGCGTCCGATACGCACACAACAGCCTTAACTCCTATTGCCTTTGCTTTGGCGATCACCTCGCTTGAAAGCTTTTCGGCAATAGAGTGTGTCATTTTTGACTTGTCAGCCTTTTGTGCGGAAATGGCATCTTGAACTATCTTTCTTATCTCGGCTTCATTCATAAGCCGTAAAAATTACTTACCGAGCTGCTCGATTACCATAGCGATGTGTCAGCGTCTACCAATTAGAGCCGCAAGAACCGCCGCAACCGTGACAGCTGGGTTTACCTTACTTTGCGTCGGGGCAGATGTCTGCGGGGTGCTTACCCTTAAGACCGAATTGACGGCGGATCTCGTAAAGTCTTTCAACCTGTGCATCGGTGAGCAACTTAGGACCGCCGAGCATCTTTGCCTGATACATCAGCTGAGCGTAGAACTCAACGGACTCCATCTTGTGGTATGCGTTGAGAAGAGAATCGGAGAAGGAAAGTGCACCGTGGTTAGCAAGGAGCACTGCATCGTAATGCTGGAGGTACTTGGAGACAGCATCGGGAATCTCCTCGGTGGAGGGAGTACCGTATTCAGCTATCGGAACGCAACCGAGAGCGATAACTGCCTCGGGCATTATCGGCTCTGTAAGGGGAATGCCTGCGATTGCGAAGGATGTAGCGTAGAGGGGGTGAGCATGAACAACGGACATAACGTCGGGACGCTCCTTGTAAACTCTCATGTGCATCTTGATTTCGGAAGAAGGCTTGAATCCTTCGTTTGCCTGAATAACATTACCGTTTGCGTCAACCTTACAGATGTACTCGGGAGTCATAAAGCCCTTGGATACGCCCGTAGGAGTGCAGAGAAATTCGTTGTCACTTATCTTAACGGAGATGTTACCGTCGTTGGAAGCAACCATTCCCTTGTCGTAGATACGCTTACCAATTTCGCATATCTGTTTTTTGATTTCATACTCGTTTACCATTTTTTTGTTCTCCTTATGAAAATTATTTTTAAAAAGTTTTTTATATCAGCCCTGCTTTCGCAGATAAGCCTTCAATATTTCGACGCCCTCTCCTGTTTGGGAGTTGACGGTGAATATTCGCTCACAGCCCGAAAGCTTTAGCCAATCGGGGGGAGCATTGTCTACCTTGGTTACGATCCCGATAACCTCTCGGTTTACCATACAGGTGATATTTGGAGGGAAGAGGGAGTAATCGGCGTAAGTATGCTGACTTTGAATACTCAAACGAATGTTTGTGCAATGTCACACAAAAACAGATTTTTACGCAACATTCACCATTATTCACATATATTGTACCATACTTTTTTTATTTGTCAAGAAAAAATCTTTATTTTTTTCCGACTTTTTTGTTTTATGATTAAATTCACCCCAAAACAATCTAACAAAAAGCAATAAAAACCCTCTTTCAAAAAGATGAAAATGTTGTGTTGTGTTGTTTTAAGATACTAAAATTAGGTGGTTTTGCGGTTGCAAATAACCAAATGTTGTGGTATAATGTAAATTAAGGATAAAAAAAGGAGGCGGTGGCGTGAAGAAAGTGCGTATAACCGTTATGAGAATGGCGAGGTACGACGACCTTATAGCGGAGTATGAGAATCCAATAGAGCATGCTTGCAATATGGAGCTTGGCAAGGTATTTATTGCCAACGGTTGGCAACGTCCCGATGGCTTTTGTGTTAGTGCTTGGGATACTGTATCGCCTTTCGTTATGGCTTTGTCCCACGGAGCAGAGGATTTTTACGACGGCTGGATGAAGAATAAGCGATCTGCTATGATATCATGTAACGACGGATTTCGTCCCGTAAGCTTTTTACTTGAAGCCCTTGATGAGGAAGCGGATTAATTATAAAGGAGAATATTATGAAGGTACTTATTATAAACGGAAGTCCGAGAGTGGGTGGAAATACGACTATCGCACTTAATGAAATGAAGCAGGTGTTTGAAAAAAACGGAATTGAAACCGAGGAGATATGTGTTGGTACAGATGCGATACACGGCTGCGTAGGCTGTGGATACTGCTTTAAGAACGGAAAATGTGCATTTGACGATACAGTCAATGAAGTGGCGAAAAAATTTGAGGAGTGCGACGGAATGGTTATCGGTACGCCTGTTTATTACGCGGCGGTTAACGGAACGCTTGTGTCATTCCTTGACAGGCTTTTTTACAGCACTCCTTTTGATAAGACTATGAAGGTCGGTGCAGGTGTTGCCGTAGCAAGACGAGGGGGAATATCTTCAACATTTGACCAGCTCAACAAATACTTCACCATCAGCGGAATGCCCGTTGCACCGAGCATTTATTGGAACGGAGTTCACGGCAGAAAGGTGGGGGAAGCGATTGGAGATGCAGAGGGGCTTCAGACAATGAGAGCATTGGCTGAAAATATGAGCTTTCTTATGAAGAGTATTGCACTTGGCAAGGAAAAATCCGGTCTGCCCGAAAAGGAAAAAAGCGTGTTTACAAACTTTATAAAATAAAACAAGAAACCGAAAACATTGCGTTTTCGGTTTCGTTTTTTGATTTATTCGTGAT
>JAZOUQ010000119.1:0-2476 GCA_045658185.1 Eubacteriales bacterium | reverse complement strand
TTAGGATCGTTGGGGTTTGCAATCTGAGAAGCGTCCGTAGTGGCGGGAGTGTTCTCAGCAAAGGCTGCTACTGTACCGATAGACAGCACCATAATAAGTGTCAGAACGAGTGCAATAAGTTTTTTTGCGGTGTTTTTCATTTTTTTCTCTCCTTTTTGGTTAGAAATTTTTAATTGACTATAATATCATTTATTTAATTTTATCAAATAACACTGACTTTTACAATATAATGATTTATAGTGTTTTTATAAAAAATCACAGTACCGAAAAATGATAAACATTAGTTATACGTTGCATTTGGCAATTACTTTGCCTTGTCAGAATGTAATATTTTATCAAGGAATCCTTGTTTTTTTGACTCTGTATAGACGGGATGCTCGGTCTTCTCCCATTCCTCGCGGAGAATGGAGCAGGTGCCGATGGTCTTGTACGTCCCCTTGACCAGCATACTGTCTCTGCTGTATCCCTCAAAGGTCATTCCAAGCTTCTCCATAAGCCTTTTTGAAGCGGTGTTGCCCTTCATAAAACGAGCCTCTACTCGGTGAAGGTTCAAGGTTTCAAAACCAAAATCCACGATCCGCTTTGCCGCCTCGTATCCGATGCCAACGCGGTGGTATTCGGGATTTAGGACGTAGCCCACCTCTGCTGAGCGGTGGGAGGGGGATATTTTTGTAAATCCCACTGTGCCTATCATTTTGCCGTTTTCTGCCAGAGTGATAGCCCAGTCGAAAAAATCTCCTCTTGCATATCTTGCCTCAATACAGGCAAGATACTCTCGCGTGTAGCCCACAGACGGGTGCGGCGACCACAAAAGAAATTCCGTAACGTCCTCACGGCAGGCGTATTCGTACATATCGTAAGAATCCGACGTTTTCATAGGACGAAGTATAAGCCGTTCTGTACGTAAGGTCGGCATATTTTCAAATATTTTCAACATTTTTTCACGTTTCATAGACACCTCTGTTACTCGTGCTTATATAATTATAATCAAAAAAACACCCGATTGCAATAGAAACGGAAAATTTTGCCTCAAAAAGTTTTTTATTTTTCATCTTTTTCTTTGACAAAGTCATAGTTCTGTGCTATAATTATGGTGTATAACGTTTTTTTTGAAGGGAGATGAGGGTATGCTTGGCAGCGGAAGGACTCTTGGTGTTCTTGGCGGACTTGGACCGATGTCCAGCGTTTATTTTTACGAAATGCTGACCGCTCACACTCTGGCACAAAGAGATCAGGATCATTTGAACATTCTCATTTCTTCAAGGGCAGAAACTCCCGACAGAACGGATTTTATTCTTGGACGCTCATCTGATGATCCGCTTCCCGTTATGAAGTTTGAGGTCGCAAGGCTTATCGGTGCGGGCGCTGATATAATTGCCATTCCTTGCAACACGGCACATTATTTTTATGACAGAATAAGTGAGTCCTCGGGAGTTCCTGTGATAAACATAGTACGCCAGACGGCGATATTTTGCCGTCGCTTGGGTGTAAAGAGGGCGGGAATACTTGCTACCGAGGGTACGGTCGCATCGGGTGCGTACTCCAATGTTTTTGCCACGGCGGGTATTGAGTGCATCGTTCCCGACGTTGAGGAGCAAAAAATAATTTCGGATATTATATATTCACAAATAAAAAAAGGACAAGCTCCCGATATGGAAGCTTTTTCAAGAGTCTGCGACGGATTGGTTCGGAGAGGCTGTGACAGGCTTATACTCGGCTGTACCGAGCTGTCGTTGCTGAAAAAAAACGGAGCGTTGTCGGATGGGCTGTTTATAGATTCTCTTGAGGTGTTGGCGTATTCCGCTATCAGAATGTGCGGCAAAACGCCTGTGGGATTTGGTGACGAGCTGATGAGCTTCAGAACCTGAAAATACGAACGTGAAAGGAAGAAAAATATGTTTTTGAATGAACTTATGAGTGCGGTGGATTACAAGGAGGTAATAAACCGTACGGGAATTCAAACGGAAAAGACCCGAATACTCTCCTTGTGCTTTGACTCAAGAAAGGCGGGGGTCAATTCCATGTTCGTATGTATAATAGGTGCTCACGTTGACGGTCACGCTCACGCGGGCGAGGCGTATGCCGAGGGCTGCCGCATTTTCGTTACAGAGAAAAAGATCGACCTGCCTGACGATGCGTTTATTATCATCGTGGGTGATACGAGAGTGGCACTTGCCAAGCTTTCCGCAACTTTTTTCGGCAATCCTGCCGACGAGATGACCGTTATCGGAGTGACGGGTACGAAGGGTAAAACGACTACGTCATTGCTTATATACAACGTTCTTAACCAGAACGGAATAAAGACGGGATATATAGGCTCTAACGGAGTAAGCTATCTTGAATATCATTTTAATACGCTGAACACTACCCCCGAAAGCTACGATATTCACGCTCATATGAGAAGAATGCTTGATTGCGGAGTTAAGACGCTTGTTATGGAGGTGTCGAGTCAGGCGTTGAAGATGGCGAGAGTTCA
>JAZOUQ010000118.1:0-2349 GCA_045658185.1 Eubacteriales bacterium | reverse complement strand
GGTGCGGTCATCATTCCGCCGCCGTAAAATCTTCCGTTCATGGAAGACGCGATCCAAGCACTCTTGTACTTCTTTGTCATGCCGTCGATAGTTACCGTAGCGTCGCTTCTCTTATAGGTGAACAGCAAAGATTTGATAGCGATAGCAGTATAATTTACTCGCTTGTCAGAGGTCTCTCTTATCTTATCTCCAACCTCACAGCAATATCCGTCAAGTCCGTAGCCAATACCGTTTATAAACTTTTTCTCCATTCCGTTTACGTAAACAGTAGGAAGATTCTTCAAATACTCGTCAATGATAAACGGTTCCGTCGCATTTTTCTTTTCAAGATCATTTGCAAAATCATTTCCGCTTCCCGCAGGATAATAGTAAATATGATTTGAATACTTTACGTCAGCGGTGTCATTTATAAAGCGATTGAGCGTTCCGTCCCCACCGCAAATAACGATCTTTTCATCACCCGTCAATTTCGAGAAAAATTCCTCATAAGACTCGATAGACGTCATATCGCAAAAAACAAGCTCGGTGTCGGAAATCACCTTCTCCAGCATCTTGGCATTGGCTTCTCCTCTGCCGTTTCCCGCATGAGGATTATACAGCACGTACTGCTTTTCCATAGCATTCCTCCAAAATTTTACGGTAACCCCGTATTATTCGACAATATTTTACCACAATTTTGTTGCGTTGTCAACCTTTTTTCATTTTTTATAAGTTTGACTTTTGATGTAACCAAATATATCCATCGCTCATATGCTATATCGAAGAGCAAATAAGCTCTCAATACTCATTATAATTTCACGGAGGATTCATTATGAATAACTGTCTTTGCAATCTTTTTGATAACAGCAACGTTTGGCTCATCATCATCGCTCTCATACTCATTTTCTGCTGCTGCGGCTGATAGAAAAATCTATGGGGCTGAGTCACCGACTCAGCCCCAATCTTTTATTTAATTATCGTCAAACTCCACGGGAGCACCAAGCTCGTCGGAGAGGAATGCCGCTTCCATAATTCTCATAACACGCATAAGCTGTGCGTGAGTAACTATCTGCTCTGCCTTTCCGTCTACTGCAAGACAGAAGTTGCGGTAGAAGTCGTGAACGTCGGATGCGGGACGGGGTATCATCGTTTCCGTTGTAGTCTTTGCATCGCGGGGTGCCATGGTTCTGGTAAGTCCCGCCGCGGTAACCACGGGAACAACGTCCTTCTCCTCCCACTTATCGCACACGATAAGACGGCAATCGCTCTTCCAGTCCTCTATTCTTGCCGCACCGCTCATACCCGTCATATAGTATCTGGGCATTGTTATAAAGTGGGACGTTCCCACCTCGATACGTGCGGTAAGTCCTCTTTCGAAATAAAGGTCAAGTTTGAATCCGTCGTCAACCTCGTCGTTTGTAAGATGATCGCAACGGCAGTATATCTTCTTTATCTTTTGGTCGTACACTATACCCACCATCTGGTCGATAAGGTGAACGCCCCAGTCAAGCATCATTCCGCCGCCGTATTTCTTTTCTCCACGCCAATCTCCGGGAATACCGCGAGAGCCCTGATATCTCGATTCTATGTTGAACACTTCGCCAAGCTTACCCGAGGCATAAAGCTCCTTCATTATCAGGTAATCGTAATCCCAACGTCTGTTCTGGTGGGTGGTGAACAGCATTCCCGTTCTGTTTGAAGCCTCAAATATCTTTTCAAGCTCCTCGTGACCCATGCACACAGGCTTTTCACTTATAACGTGCTTTCCTGCCTCCATCGCCTGAATAGCAATAGGCATATGCATATCGTTAGGTGTCGCAACCGTAACGATATCCACCGTCTTGTCAGCGAGGACATCTTCAAGAGAGGAATATACGTGCAAGCCGTTCTCCACAGCCTTCTCTCTCTTCTTTTCGTTTATATCCCAAATACCTGCACACTCGGCAACGTCGCTTTTTGCCAAATTCTTTACGTGCCAAGAACCCATTCCACCGTAGCCTACTACGGCAACTCTTTTCTTATCTGCCATGGTAAAACTCCTTATCTAAAAATCTCATAGGGTAATTATATGCCAAACTCGGACACATTTCAAGACAAAAAGGCAATTTATATAGACAAAAATAGCTGTTTTTTGCTTTTTGATGAAAAAAGTCCTATTTTGTTAATTTTTTACGCAAAAATTAAAAATCCTATTGTGAAAAAGAGAAAAATATTATATAATATAAGATGGTATATTAAATATTAAATTACGGAGAATATAATGGCAAACACCGAAAAGCAAAAGTTTATAAGAAATTTTTCAATAATTGCCCATATAGACCACGGCAAATCAACTCTTGCAGACAGAATCCTTGAAGCAACGCAGACCGT
>JAZOUQ010000117.1:0-28775 GCA_045658185.1 Eubacteriales bacterium | reverse complement strand
GAGTGTATCAAGCTTTTCTGAAACGTCGTTGTGCTCTTGAGAGGTGTCCTGTTCTTCCTCGGATACTTCATTGTCTTCGGTGACTGTATCATTTTCGACTTCTCCCATAGATGCAGTAGTCATAAATTTGGGATAAGAAGCATCGTAATTCATAGCCGTAAGTCTTTCGCGGCGGCTCTTTATAAGATTAAGAATCAACAGCAACGTGCCTACGACAAAGCATATAAATCCTACTACCTGTGATATTCTAAAGGTACCAACGTAAAGGCTGTCGGTTCGCAGTCCCTCTATGAGCATTCTTCCGAATCCATACCAAGCTACGTACATATAAAATATCTGTCCGTCAAACTTCTTTTTCTTGTAAATAAGATTTATTATCACAAATCCAAGTACGTTCCACAAGGATTCATAAAGGAACGTAGGATGGAAGTAATGCATTCTCGTAGAGCTTTCGATATTGGGGATAAGTCCCATACGAATGAAGTACAAGGGACTTCCTTCAAGAAGCTCCTCGCCGTATGCTTCTCCATTGAAAAAGTTACCCCAACGCCCCAATGCCTGAGCAATCATAACGCCTGGAGCTGCCGAATCGGCTACCTTCATAAAGCTTATTTTTTTGTACTTACAGACAAGGAAAACAGTCAAGCCGCCTGCGATAAGTCCGCCGTAAATAGCGAGTCCGCCTTTCCAAATTGCTATTACATCGTAAAAGCTCTTATATTCGTTTAATGAAGTAAGCACGAAATAGAGTCTTGCTCCTATGATTCCGAATATGACGGCAAATATAGTCATATCCAAGAGATCGTCAAATATAATGCCGGCTTGCTTTGCTCGCCAAGCACAATAGGAAAAGGCGAGTATAATACCGAGAGTAATGATTATACCGTACCAATGTACCTTGACCTTGTCAAATAGCGTAAATGCTACGGAGTTAAGGTCAAAGCTGTCTATCCCTAGGCCGGGAAATGAAACCTTAATCATAAATACCTCACAAATTTAAATTTTAATAGGATTTACAACCGAAAGAGTGATTGAGGGATGGTCAAAAAACGAATTGAACGCATTTTGGACATCGTCATAGCTTATTGAATTCAGTGTTTCAAAATAATCGAATATGCCAATGCCGTCGTACGCACAAGAGAATATAGCATCTCCAATGCCTTCCGTAGAGTCGAAGCCCTTTACCTGTTCTGCGAACATAACCTTTTTTGCTCTTTCAAAGTCTTGGCGGTCAATACCGTCCAGCTTGAGGCACTCGATATATGCCTTGAATTCATCAAGAAATAATTTAGGATCATCTGCCTCTCCCTCTACGGTGAAGTGAGCAAAGGTGTCGGTTATCGTGTAGCCGCTTACAAGGGAAGGCGATATGATGTTTTTTTCAAACATATCGTTGTAAAATCTACCTGCCGAGGAGAAAAGCGTTTCGTTGAGTATTGCCATGACCGCGTCCTTTTTTGCACGGCAAAGCGGATCGTCGGGAATATCGGTGTCCTTGATGCCAATGCAAAACATGGGCTTTGCTACGTTCATTTGCTGTTCTGTGTATTCACGAACGACTGATTTTGATTCATTCAGGTTTTCGTTGACCTTCTTTGCACATTCTCCGTTGAAATTCTCGGGAAGACACTTGTCCGCAATACGAAGAACCAGCTCGGCAGATACGTTCCCGCACACTATAAGCACCATATTCGAAGGCTTGTAAAAGGAATAGTAGCAATCATAAAGCATATCTGCAGTTATTTTGCGAATGGATTCCAATGATCCTGCTACGTTTTTTGTTACGCTGTGGGAGGTGTACATAGCCTCGAGCATAGATTGATAACAACGGCAGAATGGATTATCCTCGTACATCTGTATTTCTTCGGAAATTATACCGATCTCTGATTCAACCGATTGGGGCGTGAAGAAGGGGTGCGTAACAAAGGTTATAAGCTCCTCCAGACTTTTCTCAAGACCATCGGTGCAGCTGAATAGATATGCTGTTTTTGTGTTTGAAGTAAATGCGTTTGCATCTGCTCCAAGCTCGGAAAAACGCTCGAAGGAGTCACTGCCGTCTTCATTGAAAAATAGCTTATGCTCAAGGAAATGAGCAATTCCGTCGGGGACGGTTACGCTCTTTCCGTCAGGGGTGGTAAAGCTGTTGTTTACAGAGCCGTATTTGACGCCGAACAGAGCGTATGTAGACGTTAGTTTTTTAGGGAAAATATATATTTCAAGCCCTGATTTGTGAATATATTTCTCATATCCCTCGTCGAGAAAATCATTTCTGTAGATTTGTTTGGAATATCCGTTCACGGTCATACCTCCTCGCTGTCTGCGTCGGACACCAAAGTGCCATTCAGAAAATAACAAAAGTCGTAATTGAGAAGATTTGCCGTGGAAACCATATCGTCAACGGTTATATCGAGAAGAGCTTTTTTTCTTTCCTCAGGCGTTTCTTCCGTGCCAAGATGCTCTCTTGAGGAATAAAAGCTGAGCAAAGCAAAGGGAGAATCATAGGTTTGATCCGAGGTGTACTCAATAGAACGTCTTACAGCTAAAATCTCGCTATCGGTTATATGACCGTCCTTTATTTCTTGCAGCTGCTTAAATATTTCGTCGATAGTTTTTTGTTTGTTTTCCGCACTTATACCTGCTGAAACCGTAATGAATTTTGATGTTTTACTGAAGCTTGAGCCACAGGAGTAGCAAAGTCCCAGCTTCTCTCGAACGTTGAGAAACAGCTTGGAGAAAGGGCCTCCGCCGAAAACTCCGTTCAATACGTTCATAGAATCAAGCTGTCGCTGGTTTATAGGTGTTGTGGGAGAAAATCCCATAACCAAACGGCTTTGAGCGAGGGGCATATCTTCGGTGATATTCAAGAATTCTCTGCGGAATGGGGCAGTGTCCGTGTGCGTTGCGACCTTTCCGCCTTGTATATTAACAAGCATTACCTCCAGCTTTTTTGCGATAAGCTCGGCAGACTCCGAGCCTACGTATATAGCTTTCCAAGGTGCGTATAATACGATTTGGCGATAAAAATCAGTAAGCTCTGCCGTAGTCAGCTGACTTGTTGTAGAGATGACGTATTCAAGAGAAGGAAAGCTTGGATCGTCCCTTCGTCTAAGTTCTTCCGCTCTTGTAGCGGCATAGGTTCGGGGGTCGTTTATTTTAGACTCAAAGGATTCAATAAGAAGCTTTTTTTCGTGTTCTAACTTATCTTCGGGAAACAGACCGTCAAAAAGCAGAGGAGAAAAAAGCATCTGTGAGATCACCTCGATGACTTCGGTGGAAACGTCCGTTCCGTCGGGTATAAAACGAGGGTCGAGCAGGTCTGCACTCACGGAGAAAATTATAAGGTCCTCAAGAATATTGCTGTTGACACTTACGCAGGAGGCGTAAAGGTCATCAAGCCTTTTGTTTATTGCTTCGAGAGAAGGATACTTCTGCGTTCCGCGTCCCAAAATACCGCAAAGCAGACGGGACAAAATGAAATTTTTCTTCGTAAGCGGAAGAGCGACCGACAACTTAAGTGCTGCGGTTTTAAATTTTTTCGTATTTATGGATAAAAGACGGAGATTGTCCGATACCTGAATTCTTTTAAGGGTCATACGTTGCCTTTCAAATATATATAGTCAACATAAATTATACACTAAAAATATTACAATTTCAGTACAAATTTATTAATTAATTATATAAAATAGGTAAATAACCAAAAATAGTAAAAATAATTCAAAAAGGTGTTGACAACTACTAATTGTTGTGATATAATATACGAGCCGCATAAATTGGGGGCTTTTTAAGTGTGCGACGGCGACAGTCGTCACACCGCCTACATTAGCGAGTCTATAAGAAAGAGAGGTGCTTTTCGTGTACGCAATTATCGAAACAGGCGGAAAGCAGTACAAGGTTAACGAGGGCGACATTATTTTCGTTGAAAAGCTCGACGTTAACGAGGGTGACACCGTTACTTTTGACAGTGTCAAGGCTATTTCCATGGGAGACGACTTCAAGGTCGGAGCTCCTACAGTAGAGGGTGCTACTGTTACTGCAAATGTCATTTCCAACGGAAAAGGCAAGAAGATCTATGTAATGAAGTACAAATCCAAGAAGAACGAGAAGAAGAAGATCGGTCACAGACAGCCTTACACCAAGGTTCAGATCGTATCTATTCAGGGCTAATTTCCAAGGTCGAAAATGACTAAGATCGTTTTTTTCAGAAGCGGAGGAAGCTTTTACGGCTTTGAGGAGCAGGGTCATTCAGGATATGCCGATGCGGGACAAGACGTTCTTTGTGCGGCACTGTCGGCAATGACGATGCTTATTATCAATACCATTGAGGTCGCGTATGCATCGGATGTGGATTATTTCATAGACGAGGGTGCAACCAACATAAGGGTCCGTTCCAAGGCTGCTTTGGCAGAGTATGAGGATGACGAGAGAAAGAGATACGCAGTGTCGGGTCTGTTTCTGTCATACTTTTACCAGCTTAACGACCTTATGGAGGAGTATTACGAAAATCTCAGCGTTGAGGTCAGGGACGTAGATTATATCTAAGCTTTTGAAACATCTAAAAATTGTACAAATTATTACATTAATTACGGAGGAATGAAAAATGGTAAGAATCAGTTTGCAGTTCTTTGCTCATAAAAAGGGTGTTGGTTCTACTAAGAACGGTCGTGACAGCGAATCTAAGCGTCTTGGCGTAAAGAAGGCTGACGGACAGGCAGTTTTGGCAGGAAACATCATCGTAAGACAGAGAGGTACGGCTATCCATCCCGGTAACAACGTTGGTATCGGTAAGGACGACACTCTGTTTGCTCTCATTGACGGAAAGGTTAAGTTTGAGCAGAAGACCAAGAGCAAAAAGCAGGTTAGCGTATACGCTGACTAATTAAATAAAAATCCGACTACAAAAAGTAGTCGTCTTTTTATTTTTATAATTTTACAGTAGCAACGTTACCGTCATAGCAAATTCGGTCGCCGCTGGAGTTCTGGCTGTCAAGATGTGCAAGAAATTCTTCTTTTGTAAAGAGTGGGGTGAAATTATCCAAAATAGAATAAGCACGCTTTGCATTGTTTTCAAGCAACAGCTGAAGCATAGCTAATTGCCATTTTGCGTTATTAACACAAGCCGCGTTAATGTCTTCTATTCTGTAATCGTTGCCGTGGGCTTTTCCGTAGCTGCCCTTGGCATATGGTTGAACGACGGGCATGATCGACGAAAGATCGCCCATATCTGTGCTGCCTGAGCTGTACGTAAGATCAACGCTGAAGTTGTATTCCGGAACAGCCATATCCGCCGCATCACGGCAAAGCTCTATCATTCCCATATCGTTTACGAGTGGCGAATATCCCGGAATATCTATTATTTCTACGTTTGTACCGAGAGAAAGAGCAGCTCCGCACAAAGCCTGATTTACCTTTTTGTTTGCGTCTGCGATAGCCTCGTGAGTTTTTCCTCTTACATAGCTTTCAAGCACGACTGTTTCAGGTATAGCGTTAACTATTGAGCCTCCGCAGGTTATTATAGGGTGTACTCTGATAATATCTTGCTCCTTGAAGGTTTCGCGAATGGCATTGATCGCATTTATTCCGCAGTTTGCGGCATAAAGTGCATTTCTGCCGTTCCAAGGAGCACCGCCTGCGTGAGCGGCAACACCTTTATATATTACGTTTTTAGCCATACAGCCCACAGATCCTGCAAGAACCTTATATGCCTTGCCTGTGTGTACCATAAACGCCATATCGACACCGTCAAAATATCCGCGGCTTAAGAACTCACTTTTTCCGCCGAAATATTTTATCACGCCTTTTTCACGCAGCTCCTTTCGGTATTCTATTTCAAGAAGCTCCTCCGCAGGCACGGCACAAAGACGTATCCTACCGCACAGCTTGTCAAGTATGCGAGAATCCTTCAAAGCCGAGGCAATTCCCACAAGAGCGGCACACTGTGCGTTGTGACCGCAAGCGTGAGCAGCACCCGTTTCGGGGTCGGCATTAGGGTGAGAAGGGCAGATGATGGAGTCAAGCTCGGCAAGAATAAGAACCTCAGGACCTTTTCTTCCCGTGTCTATCACCGTATAAAATCCCGTAATATCCTCGGCTTTGGTCAGAGAATAGCCGAGTCCTTCAAAAATATCCTCAAGATACTTCGACGTTACCTTTTCCTTGTATCCCGTTTCAGGGTGATTAAAAAGGAAGCTTTCCGCCTCAATTATCAAATTTCTCGCGTTTTCTACAGCCTCGTTTATGTATTGCATAAAACATCCTCCTTGCGTATACATGGTTTTATTTTAACACGGTTACAATTTTTTGTCAACACAAATCGTAAATTCAAATAACAATAACAAATTTGCGTCAACCTCTTGTAAATCAAGGAAAAATTTGTTATAATATAATGTATGGTTTTATATTTTGTAAATTCTCTGTGAAAGGATGTAAATATGAAAGAGAAGTATTATATAACGACGGCTATCCCTTATGCTTCGGGAAAGCCTCACTTTGGAAACACCTATGAGGTCATAGCTACCGACGCTATGGCAAGATATAAGAGAGCAAGGGGATACGATGTATTTTTCTGTACGGGTACTGACGAGCACGGTCAGAAGATAGAAACTCTTGCCGAGAAGAAAGGGGTAACGCCCAAGGAGTATGCAAATTCCGTATCCGAGATAATTCAAAATATCTGGGATCAGATGGGTGCTACCTACGATTGGTTTATACACACTACCGACGATTACCACGTAAAAGCCGTTGAAAAGATGTTCAAGAGATTTTACGATCAAGGCGACATCTACAAGGGCTATTACGAGGGCTGGTACTGTACCCCCTGCGAATCCTTCTTTACCGAGTCACAGGTTACCGAGGGCAAATGTCCCGACTGCGGAAGAGCGTTGGAGAAGGGTAAGGAGGAAGCGTATTTCTTTAAAATGAGCAAATATGCTGACAGACTTATCAAGCACATTGAGGATAATCCCGAGTTCATTCAGCCTGAGTCCAGAAAAAAGGAAATGGTAAATAACTTCCTTAAGGTAGAGGGCGGTTTGCAGGATCTCTGCGTTACCCGTACAAATACCAAATGGGGAGTTCATACCTTTGATGAGAAGCACGTTATCTACGTATGGCTTGATGCACTTTCAAACTACATCACCGCCCTTGGATATGACCCCGATAAGAGCTTTGAGGAGCAGAGTGAGCATTTCAAGAAATATTGGCCTTGCGACGTTCACGTCATAGGAAAGGATGTTCTTCGTTTCCACACTATTTATTGGCCTATCTTCCTTATGGCACTTGACCTGCCCCTGCCCAAGCAGATATTCGGTCATCCTTGGTTTAACTTCGGCGTTGATAAAATGTCGAAATCTCGCGGAAACGTTATTTATGCAGACGAGCTTGCCGAGCATTTTGGCGTTGACGGCGTAAGATACTACGCGCTTGCCGAGATGCCCTTCGCATCCGACGGAAGCATTACCTACGAAACAGTTATCAAGAGATTTAACACCGACCTTGTAAACAACCTTGGAAACCTTGTTAAGAGAACTCTTGATATGCAGAAGAAGTATTTTGATAAGGAAATACAAGCCCCCACTGCAAAGGAAGAGCTTGACGGAGAGCTTACCGCGGCGGCTGTCAAGGCGTATGACGGACTTGTTAAAAATATGGACGAGTTCAGAGTGGCTGACGCTCTTGAATGTGTGTTTGAGTTGCTCAGCAGAGCAAACAAGTATATCGACGAAACCACTCCTTGGACACTTGCAAAGGATGAGGCTCAGAAGGAAAGACTTGGAACAGTACTTTACAACCTTCTTGAAACTATTCGTTGGGGAGCGGTTATGCTCACACCCTTCATCCCTTCCACCGCAGAGGAAATACTTTCCCAGCTCGGAACGGATAAGGTGACCTACGACACTATTGGCACGGCAGAGCTGTTTGGCGGAATGGAAAGCGGCAGAGCAGTTGGAGATTCCAAGGTTCTGTTTGCAAGAATTGACGAGGCAAAGCTTCTCGCTCAGCTTGAAGCTGAAATGCAGGAGAAGATTGCCGCTGCCGAGGCGGCAGCCAAGGCAGATCAAAAGCCAGAGAAACCCGAAGGCTGTGCGCTTATCGGCATTGAGGACTTTATGAACGTGGAGTTGAGAAGTGCTAAGGTGGTTGCTTGTGAGCGAGTACCTAAAGCCAAGAAGCTTCTCAAACTTGAGGTCGATCTTGGATACGAGAAGCGACAGGTAGTATCGGGAATAGCTAAATTTTATGCTCCCGAGGATATTATTGGCAAGAAGATAATTCTCGTTTGCAATCTCAAACCCGCAACTCTTTGCGGTATTGAGTCGCAGGGAATGATACTTGCAAGCGGCGAGGAGCAGGTAAGAGTTGTGTTCCTTTCCGAAGATACACCCCTGGGTGAGAGAATAAGATAACCTATTTCACAGGGGCGCTCGTTATACGACCGCCCCTGCTTTTTATTGGAGGAATAATATGAAGATTTCTGTAGTTGGATGCGGACGATGGGGTTCGCTTATCACTTGGTATCTTGATAAAAAGGGGCACGAGATTACGCTTTACGGCCGTGAGTCCTCTGAGCATATGAAAAGATTTCTGGCGGAGAGAAAAAACGATCTCTTGGAGCTTCCCGAGAGCGTAGCTTTGACCACCGATATAGGATGCTTAAAGGATGCCGAGGTCATAGTGATCTCCATAGCTTCTCAGGGGTTGAGAGGCTTTATGGACGAGATAGACAGCTTAGACCTCAGAAACAAGATATTCATACTTTGTATGAAGGGAATAGAAACGGGAACGGGAAAAAGGCTTTCTCAGATAGTATCTGAAAAGATGCATCCTTCTAACAAGGTTGCTGTATGGCTTGGTCCGGGACACGTTCAGGAATTTTTTGCGGGTATACCTAACTGTATGGTTATAGACAGTGAGGACGATTACACCAAGAAAATGTTGGTCAAAAGCTTTTCGGGTGAGCTGATAAGATTTTACTACGGAACGGATCTTATAGGTAACGAGATCGGAGCGGCGGCTAAAAACGTTGTCGGTATTGCTGCGGGCATACTTGACGGGCTTGGACTTTCAACTCTCAAGGGAGCTCTTATGTCAAGAGGAACGAGAGAGATAGCAAGACTTATAAAGGCTATGGGAGGCAGAGAGCTGTCGGCATACGGACTGTGTCACTTGGGTGACTATGAGGCAACCGTCTTTTCAAAATTCAGCCACAACAGACGCTTTGGCGAATGTATCGTAACGGGCGAGGAATACACGCTTCTGGCAGAGGGCTACTATACTGTCAAAGCACTTGTGGAATTGGCTGAAAAATATGACATTGACCTTCCCATATGTAATGCGGTCTATAATATTCTCTATAATAAGGTTGACGCAAGGGAAGAACTCAGCGAGCTGTTCAAGAGAAGCATAAAGCAGGAGTTTTAAAATGGTAGAAACGCTTGACAGCCAAATTGATTTCAGCGGATTGTTTGACTCCCACGCTCATTATTTTGATAAAAGATTTGAAGCGGAAACTGATGGAGCAGACACCGTACTTGGTGACGCCGTGTTCGGCAGAGGCGTTGATGGAGTTATCAATATCGGCACTAACAACCAGACTAACCGAGCTTGTATTGAACAGGCTTTAAGATACCCCAAAATGTACGTTGCGGTTGGAATACATCCCGAGGACTCATCCTGCTGTAAAGCGACTCCCGAAGAGGAGCTTGACGAGCTGTATACATTTGTAAATAGCAGGGAAGAGATAGAAAAAAATAAAATAGTGGCTATCGGTGAGATAGGGCTGGACTATCATTACGAGGGATTTGATAAAGAGCTTCAAAAATATTATTTTGAGAAACAGCTCAAGATGGCTATAAAAGTGGGGCTTCCTGTTGTAATACACGACAGAGATGCTCACGGAGATTGCTTTGAAACTGTGCTGAAATATCCCGAGGCGAGGGGAGTGTTCCATAGCTTCAGCGGAAGTCCTGAAATGGCAATAGAGCTGACGAAACGTGGCTGGTATATATCCTTTTCAGGGGTGTTGACCTTTAAAAATGCACGAAAGGCAGCCCAGGTTGCAGAGTGTGTGCCTATGGAAAAAATACTGATAGAAACAGATTGTCCGTACCTTGCACCCCACCCGTTCAGAGGAAGAATAAATCATTCGGGACTTATGTGGCTGACGGCAAACCGATTGGCTGAAATAAAGAGAATAAGCATAGATGCGGTAAAGTTTGCTACCCGTGAAAACGTAAGGACACTTTTTAAGGTGTAAAATAAAAACAACGGTAGGAGAATTCTCCTACCGTTGTTCGTTTATTCTTCGGTATCGTTTTTAGTTGTATTTTCGTCCGTATCTGTCTTTTCAGCATTATCGTTATTCTCGTTCTCGGATTCTTCCTCGGGAGATTTCAAAGTAACGATAGCCTTTTCTATTTTGTGATCCTTGATCGTTTCAATGCTTATGTCAAGTGCGTCTGTTGAAAGCTCAAAGGTTGAACCGTCCATAGGAACAGAGCCGTAAAGTCCCAGCACGTATCCGCCAAAAGTTTCGGAATCCTCGTCACCGATCTCAATGCCAAGAGCCTCTTCAACGTCGGAAAGCGTTGCCGTACCGCCGATCTGCCACTTGTTTTCCTCAAGCTCACTGATTATTTCCTCAGTATGCTCGTCCTCACCAACTTCTTCAAACTCACCCACAAGACATTCAACAAGGTCTGTGAGCGTAACAACACCAAGCACTCCGCCGTATTCGTCGATAACAATGGCAATAGATTCTTTTTTTGCCTTCATGTTTTTGAACAGCACGTCCGCCTTAACGGTTTCGGGCACAAGATAAGCGGGAACAACGGCATTAGCCATAATGCTTTCCTTACTCTTGTCCTCAAGTGTAAAGTATGCACGGGCATCAAGAATGCCAACGATATCGTCAACACTCTCACCGGAAACGGGGTAGCGTGAGAAACGTGAATTGCGAATTATATTATCCCATTCCTCAATGGAATCCTCGGTAGACAGCATAGTAAGATCAACTCTGTGAGTAGCTATATCACTTGCGGTCATATCGTCAAATTCAAAGATGTTTTCGATAAGCTCCTTGTTGTACTCGTCAATGCTTCCGTCCTCGTGTGCTTCGTCGATAAGCGTAAGCACCTCGCCCTCTGTAATGGTGTTTTCGTCAGTGGGCTTAAATATTTTATTCACTACCTTTTTCCACAACATAAAGATGAAGTTGATAGGGGTTAGAATAGCAATAAGAAAATTCATAAAACGGGAAACCGCCATAGCCAGTCCCTCTGCGTGTTCTTTCGCAAGGCTCTTAGGGGTTATTTCTCCGACAATAAGAACTACTACAGTGATGACCGCAGTGGCAATAGTGGCTGCATAGTTTTCAACGGTAGTACCCTTGAGCAACTCTATAAAGAAAATAGTCGCCAAAGAAGAAAGAGTGATATTAACGATATTGTTTCCAACAAGAATAGTGGAGAGCAGCTTGTCATAGTTTTCATTCATTTTCAGAACGAGCTCAGCCTTTTTACTGCCTTCTTCGGCACGTATCCTCATTTTTGTTCTGTTGAACGAGGTGAACGCGGTTTCAGAGGCGGAAAAAAAAGCGGAAAAAGCAAGACAAATGATCATACCTATTATCGTAGGTAAACTCCCATCGGGTAACATAGAATAAAAACTCCTTAAAAATTATGTATTTCCGTTTGAGATTAAACGGATAAATATTTGATATACTAACAGTGTGAAATGGTGAAACGCAAAAAAGCATAAGCTCGACTTTTCTTGTCGAATTTATGCGTTCTCAAAACCTATTCGGTTGCAGTAGGGGTACTTCGAGGTTTCCCGTCGCCGTTGTCCACTTTAGCAGTTCTCCTAATCAGTAATCATTGTGTATATTATATCACAATTTTTTATTTTGTCAATAGAAATCGCAATATTTCAGTAATAAAGAATAAAAAACAGGGAAAAGCTCATTGTTATTGAGCATTTCCCTAGGTAAGATCAACACGGTGTGCAAAGATGTGGAATAACGCCCAAGGCTCTTATGTTGTCACAAGCCAAACGAGCAGATGCTTCATCCTTGAATATACCGAATATTGAAGGACCGCTACCACTCATCATAGCCCCAATCGCACCTGAGGAGAGCATAGTTTCTTTGATGCTTTTTGCAACGGGACGGATAGAAAGAACGGGTGCTTCAAAAATATTGAACATATTTTTTGCTATTTCGTTTAAGTCTGCATTTTTCACGGCAGAGTTAAGAGCCTCAATAGATGCGGGAGCATATCCGCTCTCCTTGGTAAATCCTCCGTAAAGAGAGTCAAGCATACCGTAAGCCATAGGCGTTGACACACCTTCGCCTCCCGAAGCAATAACTATAAAGCAGTCAGGCATTTTGGGGAAATAGTGCAGTATATCGCCTTTGCCGTCTGCAAAAGCAGAGCCACCCACAATACAGAAAGGAATATCAGCTCCCAATCTGCCACCGATAGCACAAAGCTGCTCTAAGCTTAAAGGTTCTCCGCAAACCTTGTTAAGTGCCTTAAGCGTTGCTGCGGCATCGGCACTTCCTCCTGCTAAGCCTCCCGCTATGGGAATATTTTTCTCAATATGAATGTCTGCTCCAATTTCAATACCCGTTGCATCTCGGAAAGCGAGAGCGGCTTTAATGGCAAGATTGGAGCTGTCGGTAGGAACACCGGTCGTGTCGCACGTTAAAACAAATTGACTATCATTACGAGTGGAAAGCGTTACTGTATCGTAAAGCGACACGCTTTGCATGATTGTATTAACACTGTGATAACCGTTTTCCATAATGCCGGTAATGTCAAGATGAAGATTTATTTTTGCATATGCCTTTTCAACCACTGTCATAATTAAACCTCTATGAGTATTATAAGTAAAATATAACATAAATACAAGGATTTTTCAAGTGTAAACATATATTTTTTATTATAAATATGTAAATTTTAAGGATACGCCCTTGACTTGAGCAATAAAGAAGTATAAAATATTATTATGAGAAGTGTTGTTCAAATTGTTTTTCTTTGGAGGACTGTATGAATTTTTCTGACGGTGCAAAAAAAGGAATAGTGATCACCCTTGTTGTGTGTGCGGTGGTGTTTGTTCTTTTATTCGGAATGGTAAATATGGGGGTAGTAGGTGACGCTTTGTCCAAAATTATGTCAGTGTTCACACCTATACTTATAGGCTTTGCGATTGCGTATATACTCAATCCGATGCTCCGTTTTTATGAGTTTAAGGTTTTTAAAGGACTCAAGAGAAAAAATACTATAAGAGGACTTTCCATAATCTGTACCTATATTACAGCGGTGGCAATAATAGCCGCGGTGCTGTATCTTTTGATCCCGTCAATTATTGACAGTATCTTCGTACAGATAATTCCCAACTACGACGAGTATGTTGGAACGGCAACCGAATTTGTAAATAACATACTCAATAAGATAATGTCAAATGAGAACGCAGCGGAGTATATAGACGAGGTTACCATAAAGAAATTTATTGCCGATTTCTTTAAGATGTCAGAAAATGTATTTTCAACTGTTGTTACCTACATTATGCAGTATGCCGCAGGACTTTTCGTTGGAATAAAGAATACGTTGCTTGGAATATTCATTTCGATATACGTTCTCATTTCCAAGGAAAGGCTTCAGGCTCAGGCGAGAAAATTTGGAGCGGCAATATTTCCCGACAACAAAACATCGCATATTGGAAAGTATATAAATCTTACTCACCGAACCTTTTCAAATTTCTTCGTGGGGCAGATACTTGACGCGTGTATACTGACGGTTATTACCTTCATTGTGTTGACGATATTCAATATACGTCCCGCACTGTTGGTTGCAGTCATAGTCGGCGTTACCAATATTATACCGATATTCGGACCTTTTTTGGGTGCAATACCTTCGTTCTTCCTGATATTTATTATCAATCCTCAGAAGGCGTTGTGGTTTATTGTAATAATTATTATACTTCAACAGATAGACGGTAACATTATAGCTCCAAAGATACTCGGAGAATCAACGGGAATAAGCTCTCTTGGTGTTATAATTGCAATCATAGTAATGGGGGATTTGTTCGGTATATTGGGAATGATCATAGGTGTTCCCGTATTTGCCGTGGCTATAACGGTTACCAAGGAGTTCGTGGAAACTAAGTTGAGAAAGAAAGGAAAGCCAACAGATACGGCAGAGTATTATTTGAAGGATGCTGTGGCGGACCCGTACGAGCATCATGTTTCCATTACCAAGAAAATGTGGAACAACTTGGAAAGACAGATCTCAAAGATTTCCTCGAAGTTAAAAGGCAAGGATAAAAATTCCGAGCTGTCTGAGGAGAAAGAGGAAAAAAACAAATAAAAACGAAGAAAGCAGCAATGAAAGAGATTCGCAAGACTGACGGTGTGTCGGTTGATATAGATATTGCGATAGCTTTTATGAAAATGTAATGGCAGACAAAAGAAAAAGAATAGATACGGTATATGAAAACCTTCTTATCCTTGCAGGGAGAGAAGAGAATACCCGAGATCAGGTAAGGCTGTTTTCAAGACAGATGAGCGATCTCCTTTGCGACGATCCCGTGGCACTTAACACATTGTGGCAAAGGCTGTCCGTGTCAGGAATCACACCGATATTTAAAATCAATTTGTGCAGATGTCTGTTTGAAAATGTCGAGTACCGTGTGTTGGCTGAAAATATTATTCGCGGAGATAATGAAAAGGTATCGGAATCAGCAAAAGGAAGAATAGCCTATGTCAGAAACAAACGAAATGATAAGGTGTTTCTTGAATTTTCAAAGCTGGTAAACGATGCAAAGGCGTACTATTCTGCAAGCTTTGCAGATGCCTGTGAGGCTGTGTTTAACAACACCTGTGAATTTTGCATACTACCAATACACAACGGAAAAGAAGGGAAGCTATATTCCTTTTATACAATGCTTGAGAGGCATGAGCTGAAGATAACACGAACGGTAACGGAAGAGGAAAACGACAATCAAGAGTCAGTAAGCTTTGCCTTGGCTGGAAGAACGGTAGCTCTTCAAGAAAACGTGCATAAGAACCTAAGATATGAGTTTTCTCTTATAGGAGAAAACGCAGAGGTTGTTTCGGTAGTTACGGAGGCGGTAAAAGAGCTTGGCGGTGTTGTGTCAGACGTTGGAACTTTGCCTGTCGGTTATGATCAACCCCGAAGAAGATTTTATCTGAGTGCGGATATTCCCGCAGAGGCTATAATTCCTCTGACACTGTATTTTTCATTGGAAAATATGGGCTTTGAGGTTTTAGGTGTTTACGGAATATAGAAAAGGAGAATTAAAATGGAAAAAATATCATATACTCCCGAGGGAGTATGCTCAAGAAAGATGGAAATAGAGGTAGAGGACGATATTATTACCGCAGTAAAAATATCGGGTGGCTGTGCCGGAAATACTCAAGGTGTGTCAAAGCTACTTATCGGAATGAAGGTTGACGACGCAATAGAGCGGCTTTCGGGTATTCGTTGCGGATTCAAATCCACCTCTTGTCCCGACCAGCTTTCACAGGCACTTGTTCGGTATAAGAACTCAAAATAATCTTACGTTTACAAAGAGGTTGACTCTTAAGTAATGAATTTTAAGAAAGGAGAAACGATATGAGAAAAGTATCTCAATTTATTTCTGCCGTTATGACACTTGCTTTAGGTATTCTTTTCTTGGTACTTAAGACACAGGTCATAGGAATCGCAATCACCGTATTGGGTGTTGCTTTGCTTATAACCGCTCTGCTTGACCTTATCAAGCTCAGCGTCATTACAGGTATAATCAAAGCACTCCTTGGCGTAGCAGTACTTGTTATCGGTTGGTTGCTTATCGATGTAGCAATTCTTATTCTTGGTATAGTTCTTCTCGTTTACGGTGTAGTTAACTTTTTCAAAGCCGTGTTCGGCAAGAATAAGGGTAAGCTGTGGAGAAAGATAATCAGCATTATCGAGCCTGTACTTTGTGTTATCGGTGCGATATTCCTGATCACCAGCGGTGGTACAGCTATTGAGTGGGCGATAATCGTTGCAGGAGTTATCCTTGTTATCGACGGTATCCTTGCACTTGTCGGTGTTTTTGGTTCATCCAAGAAGTAATTACATAAAAAAGCACTTGCGGAAATTTGCCGCAAGTGCTTTTTATAATAATCACTTTAATTTTTCAATTCTCTTTTTGAAAAATACAACATAGGAATCATATGCATTGTTCTCCATAAGGTCAATAAGTTTTAATGCTTTCTCGCGTTCTTCGATAGCCGCTTTCTTCATGCCTTCTGATTCGAAATATTCTGCAACCTTTTCCATCATTTGAATAAGATTTTCAAATGACACCCATTTTTGCTTTTCTGCTGCTTCAAATTTTGCTTTTCCCTCTAAGAGATAAGCTATTTCTGTAAGCCTGTTAAAATAAATCTCGGGTATCTGGTTTATAGCCGCTTCTGCACTTTTTAAATCGCCTTTCACTTTATATGCATATGCAAGAAATCTTAATGCATCGTATTTAACATCTGTATGATGTGTCCTTTCTATCAAGGAAGTGGCTACTGCAATTGTTTTATCAGGATTTTTGGTGTAATTCAAAACATATAGAAGGTTATTAAGTAAAATGTCATTATCAGGATATTTGTTAAGACCTTCCTCAAGAATATCCTTGCTTTTTTGAGGATTTGTTTCCCTAAATTTGTATGCTTCGTTTACGATCGAGTTAATATCTGAATCGATTTGTTTTAAATTAAAGTCAAATAATTCATCCATTGAAACACCAAAATAGCTTGCTAATAAAGGGGCAAACGTAATATCAGGCAGAGTTATATTATTTTCCCATTTACTTACGGCTTGAAATGAAATTCCGATACTACTAGCTAACTGCTCTTGTGTGATTCCACGTTGCTTTCGTAATTCTTTAATTTTGTTACCGATATTCATTGTCTTACCTCCAAAATATTAATGCGATAGCTATCTCGTATTTTTATTATATCATAGATTATGTTTTGGTTCAATAACTGCTTAAACGATTAAATTCAACCTGAGGTTGAATTTAGTAAAACTTGTTCTGCATAATGAGTATAAGGAAGCCCCGCACGAGGCGGGGCGGGGGATTAGTTTAATTTTTTCAATATTGCTTTGAATTCGTCGGTATTTCTGATAACATCAAATTCCTTTTCTGCCAGCCAAGAATCGCGAAGAATTTCACGCAACGGGCGAGAATCAGCGGTTTCAAAATCGGTTTTCTTTCGTATCTTTTCTCCGATCAAAAATGATGTCGTTTTTAATTCATCAGGACGGTTATCAAACTCAATAGCCATTTGTGCGGAGAGTTTAAGTTGTTCTATTGCCTCATCATAGCGATTTAATCGCATACAATACTTGGCATACAGGAAAGGTCCCTTGGTTCTCCACATTGTGACATTAGGAAAGGCATCGTCATATATGAAATGGTCTAAATCATACATTTTTTCTATCACTTTTATCGCATCCTCATCGGAAACTAACTTCATTAAACGCCAAAGTCCATTTGATAAAACGCCATATGCCTTAAAAATATATTCTCTTGTATAAGGTAATGCCTCTTCCTCCGTGAGTGCCCATCTAATTGCCATTTCCCTGCAATTATATATCGACGGTAGAGTTTCGTAAATAGAACGACCAATGGCTTTTCTACCCATTTCGCAATGATGAAATGCAAGTCGATCGGTCACTTCGTATTTAATATCCGTGTCAGAACAATACTTTATAATACGCTCACCGAGAGCTACAATTTCAGCGTCATATTTTATCTGATTTTCTTTCCAATCCGATATATCAGCGTCATCACTGCCAGCAACAAACAAAGCATACATAAGCTTGTTTAAAAGAGCATAATTGTTCGGAAATTCTGCAACGCCTGCACGTGCTACGCGAATACACTCGTCAATATTTCCTATGCTGATTGCTGCTTGGAAATCATTCAAATACTGATCTACGGCTTTCTTTTCGGCAACATCATCAACGCCCATAAGCTTGTCGGTGGAGATATCAAAAAAAGCTGCAATCGTTGGAATCAGCTCAATATCGGGATAACAGGAATTATTCTCCCAACGCGAAACAGATTGGCAAGATACTCCGAGAACCTCCGCAAATTCTTCTTGCGTGATCTCTCGTTCCTTTCGCAATTTCTTTATAGTTTCTCCAATATTCAGTTTCATAATGAATACCTCTCATTAAAAAATTGAAAGTCGCGCTTCTTTCTGACTATATTGTATCATAGAGTACAAACAAATTCAATATCACGTTTAGAGAGTTTTTTTCACTATTAAAGTGAAAAACCACGGTATAACTTTTGTTATACCGTGGTTTTTAATATGTTTTTTTATATTATTACTTCATAAAAGGAGAAACTACTCCGATAACGAGTATTGCCGCCATAATCAAGGGAAGAACGTACTTCATATAAACTCTCATCCAACGGCGAACCTTAAAGCCCTTACCCGTGTTTGCCTCGGCAAAGAAGTTATCCCAGCCCCAGCCCTTTTTGTTGGTACAGTAGAGTACGAATATAAGTGAACCGAGAGGCAGAAGAATGTTGCTGACGATATAGTCTTCAAGATCAAGAACGCCACTTCCCGCACCAAATGGCTGGAAGGAAGAAAGAACGTTGAATCCAAGAATACAAGGAACGGAAAGAGCAAACATCAAAACACCGTCAATAAGACAAGCCTTTTTTCTCTCCCAGCCGAAAAGCTCTTGAGTACAAGTGAGTATATTCTGGAATACGGCAAGTATCGTAGAAAGTGCCGCAAAGCTCATGAATATGAAGAACAGGCTTCCGAACACGCGACCGCCCCACATATTGTTAAATACGTTTGGCAATGCCTCAAATATAAGAGAAGGACCTGCGGAAACCTTAACACCATATGTAAAGCAAGCGGGGAATATTATGAGTCCAGACATTATCGCAACGGAGGTATCAAGAACCGCTACGTTTATACTTTCGCCCATAAGGGAACGGTCCTTGCCGATAAAGCTACCGAATATAGCCATACCGCCTATACCCAAACTAAGGGTGAAAAATGCTTGATTCATAGCGGCAACCACCACGTCCAGCACACCTTGCTCAAGAAATCTGTCAAGGTCGGGAACAAGGTAGAATTTCAAGCCCTCAGCTGCTCCGTCAAGAGTGAAGCCGCGAATAGCAAGAACAACCATTATACCTAAAAGAGCGAGCATCATCCACTTTGTAATACGTTCAATTCCTTTTTGCAGACCGACAGCACAAACTCCAAATCCGATAAGAACAACGATTGCAACGAAAATCATCATACTCCAAGGATTGCCAAGCATATCGCCAAATACGCCCGAAACCTCCGCAGCGGATGACATACTTTCAAATTTGCCTGTGGCA
This sequence comes from Eubacteriales bacterium, assembly GCA_045658185.1. GTDB lineage: Bacteria > Bacillota > Clostridia > Oscillospirales > CAG-272 > HGM12713. Next base: position 9,377 of record JAZOUQ010000117.1, on the reverse strand, counting down.
GTAAATACAAAGTACTGAAGCATCCAAGCGGAAACACAGGTGTAGAACATCATAAGTATGACGTTACCCGCAAGACAAGCGTAGCCGTGAGGACGCCAAGCCTTCTTTTCAGGCGTCAGCTCTGCGTACATTTTAACGGGACTTTTCTGAGCCGCACGACCCATAGCAAACTCCATAGTCAGTACGGGAATACCCATAATAACAAGGAAAAGGATGTAGATAAGGACGAATATACCGCCCCCATTTTGACCTGTAATTGTGGGGAATTTCCATACGTTTCCCACGCCGATAGCGCAACCTGCACTAAGTAGAATGAATCCCAAACGGGAAGAAAGGTGTTCTCTTTGCATAATTTCTCCAATCAAATGTCAAATTTTTTTAAGGTAGTATAAGCATATTTTTCACTCCGTTGTCGGAGAGAGTTTCTTTTATTTGAGCAATAGTGTCTGCATCCGTGTTGGGGATAAGCACACGCATATTGTATCTGAGAAGGTAGTAGAGCATACCGCTGAGCTGACGTTCTGCCATTTGAGGAAGAGATTCTCCCTCGTTAGGTTGTCCGTCAAGACTTACTGCTATATAGTCAAAGCTATTCCATAATAGATCTACCAAATTACCGCCTTCCTCCGAGGATAGCATTTCAGGGGTAACCGATATACCAACCGTTGAGTTGGGGCAAAGCTTGTGTACCTCGTCGGCAATAACGGTCAGCTCACTGTATCTGTCGATTGAAAGAGCCTCGGGATAAATCATTACGTCATCCACACCGCATCTCAGTGCCTCTGCAATACGTGCTGTGTAATAACCCGATGCCACCTGTCTTTCAAGATCGTTTTCGGTGTTCATTCTCGACAGATGTGTGATTCCTACCGTATAAAGATTGCTATCATCAAAAAGAGCAATCGCTTCATCAAGCTTCCATAATTGAGAACTCGTTGAAAGGTATCCGAGTGATATCGCTATATCAGACATATAAAGAAGGGAATCAGACTCGGTATCAAGCTCAAAACAAACTTCTGTATAGCCAAGCTCCGTCGCCCGTGCTATTCTGCTGTTCAAACTCGAGCCGTCCGCAGAAAGCGGTACGGGATATGCAGATACGTTACGTGGAGTGACGTGTTCGTTGACCGCGATATCAGAAGTAATTGCGGCATTTCTTTCGCTTTCGCTTTTCTCTGCCTTGTTGCCGAGAGCGTTTCCGAGTAGGACGAAAAGCAGCACTATCGCCACAAGTATACCTGCAGTTATAATAAAATACACGTGTATTCCGTTTTTTCGATAGATGCTTCTGCGATACCGCATATTGCGTCCTCTTTTTTTCATATCTTACCTCATAAGGAAAAGTTTGTTTTGGTTATAAAAGCATCAAAATGGATCCGCCATATAATTTGTTCCTGTGTCATTGGGAACAAACGTAAGTGTGGTTTGCCTTTCATCTATGATTGAGTAGAAGGTATACGTTTGATAAAGCTCCTTCAGGTAGTCAAGCTTTAGCATTATGGCGGAAGGGGACATTTCCAAACGCTCGATAACGTAATATCCGTGCTCGTCCTCGACTATGCCTGAACGCTCACCAACCAAAAGGTCAAACGCGACCTTTTCGTAGTCGTCGGTCATATAGCCGTCAAGGATAAACAAGCCCTCCGCGGTCATATCCTCATCCTTGCCGTAGGTTGTAAGAAGCGTGTTGAAATTCTCACCTGACTCGAGCCTGCGTTCAACGTCCTCAATGGTTGATCTTGTGTTTTCCTCGGAGTGAGGAACAAAAATGTGGCGGACGAGTATAAACTCATTTTTTATAAGCTCATAAACCGCGTCGTCGTCGTCCTCAATAATAAGAATATCGTCTACGTAGACGTATAAAAGTTCGTTCTGCATAAGGCTTATCTCAACAGAACGGCGGAGCATATGGTCGGTAAGGCAATTCTCCTTGAGGAACTTTTTATATTCTCTCATACCGCCCATCTCTTCAACGGTTTCATTCATGCGTTGATCCACCTTGTCAAGAATAGCAGGGGAGTCTGTATATATATAAGCTTCTTCGCATAAAGCAATAACGGCGTAATCTGCAGTTATGTTTTTGTAAACCTGTTCTCGGAGCAATTCAAGATAATATTCTCTGTCCTCGCCCTCAAAAATATCCTCGCCGTATCTTTCCGTGAGAAGCTGACGGTAGGTATTGGTGACAAAACGAAGCTCTTCCATATAAACGGGCTTGTCGCCTACCATTCCCACCACAGTCATATCGTCGTCCGTCGGTTCTATCGGTCTATACGAACAGCTTACGAGAGCACAACATACAACAAAAGCGAGAGCAAATGATAATAATCGGCGAATTTTCATTTTTTCACTTTAGTGAGAGCAAGGCTCTTTTTCTTTTTTGAGCGGATAACTATAAATACAACCGCTGCGGTAACTATTGCAACACCTGCGACAACACAACTGATGATAATGATAAGCGTAACGTCCGTTCCAATGCTTATCTCCTCAAGGTCTGTGAGGTCAAGCGTCTTTCCAAAATCGTTCAGTGAAAACGAAAGAGAAGAAGCTGTTTCGGTAAATAACTTGTAGACTACGGTGTTTGAATAGCTCTCGTAAATTTCGTCGTAGTGTTCGTTGATATAGTCATCGGTCATAGGAAGACGCTCGATTATGTAAAAACATTCTACGCTCTCACCCATACCGTTCTCGCCCATAGCGGAAACCACGTCACTGTACTCTCCTACCTTAAGCGAAAAAGCCGCGGCCTCATATGTTTTATCCATAATGCCTTTTCCAAAAGCATATACGGGATTTCCCATATCCTCGCTGTACTTTATGATACTGCTCATCTCTATTTCACCCGAACGGAGCTTTTCAAGATAGTCCTCAGCCTTTTCGAGATTTGCCGCTCTATCGTCACCCTCATCATTGGTAACTACGAAATGCATAACACGGACAAACTTGTCCTCGTCCTTTATGTAAGATATGATATCAGATTCTTCCGTTAGCATATCGCCCTTAGCTGCTATGGCAGTTGGAAGCTTGGAATAAAGAAGCTCTATACGTGCGACAAAGCGAGAATATCTATCGGTGGTGTTCATATCCTCAAGCTCGTCAAGGTATGCACCTCTGTCGCCACCAAAGGAATCCTCTATGATAGAATCAACGTAGCTTTGTACGTCCTTATCTAACGATTCCTCGTCATACTCCACCTCGTAAGAATCACAAAGCTTAAGACGAGCGTAATTTTCAATAATTTTTGCACTTACAGTATCAAAAAGCTGTTCTTCTGTCATGCCGTCCTGGTAAGAAAGATGAGCGAGAGTGTAAAGCTCATCGTAATACACATCATAGCCTCCAACAGAACCCACGACTGTGTTTGCAAGTTTCTCTGGCTTCAGCTCTCTTGACTTGCAGCTCGATAAAAGGGAAACAGAAAAAATTATTATAAGACACAGACAAAGAAGTCTTAGTAGAGTTTTTTTCATAACAATAACCTCGTTATTTTGATATATCCGCACTTTAACTTACATTATATCACAATTTTATTACCATATTATGAATAAATAAATTTTATTTTCATATAAAAAATACTTCCATTTTGAGGAGAAGTATGGTATAATAAATTAATTAAAGAATTAAAGTGATAAGGAGTTGATATAGTGAAGTCGAAATACAGTATTACTCTTGATAAAATAATAAAGGAATTACAGCTTGAAGAGCTGTATATGCCCGTTCCAGCCTCAGAGATACTGGTTTGCTCAGCCGAGGTTGACCGTCCGGGTCTTGCGTTGATGGGATTTCTTGAATTGTTCGACCCGAACAGAATACAGGTGATAGGAAAAGCTGAAACCAAGTATCTCAGTGAGCTTACTTCGGAAGAAAGATTGCAAAAGATAGATGCCTTTCTTGCGAACAAGCCCGTTGCCGTAATTCTTTCGGCAGATATTGAGGTGTTCGCCGAAGAGGTGGCATCTGTAAAAAAGTACGGCGTTCCTGTGGCTCGTGCTAAAGTAAGAACGAGTGAATTTATGGCGTCGCTTATCGCCTTTCTTAACACCAGCCTTGCACCGAGAATTACCCGACACGGAGTACTGGTCGAGGTCTACGGCGAGGGTATGCTCATACTTGGCGACAGCGGAATAGGTAAGAGTGAAACGGCGATAGAGCTTGTAAAGAGAGGACATCGACTTATAGCTGACGATGCAGTCGAAATAAAAAGGGTATCCTCAAAGACGCTTGTAGGAAATGCTCCCGATCTGATACGTTACTTTATTGAGCTTCGCGGAATAGGAATAGTTGACGTCCGCCGACTTTTCGGTATGGGAGCTGTCAAGGATACGGAAAAGATAGACTTGGTAATAAACCTTGAGCAGTGGGACCCCGAGAAGATGTACGACAGATTCGGACTTGACGAGCAGTATGAAAACATTTTGGGAATAGATATTCCTTCGATCACCATTCCCGTACATCCGGGACGAAATCTTGCGGTGGTTCTTGAAATCGCCGCTATGAATCACCGTCAGAAGAAGATGGGATATAATACTGCAGAGGAATTCAATAAACGTTTGATGGAACAAGAATTTTAAAAAATAAAATATATTAAAGTGAGGAAAAGAAAATGAAATTAAGCGTACTTGCAAACCTTTACGGCTCAAAGAGTCTTGATGAAACCTTGGACATTCTTTCGGGACTTGGCGTACATACTGCGGAGATAGGTGCGGGAGGTTATCCCGGTAAGGCACACTGCAACCCCGCAGAGCTTCTTGCAGATGAGAAGAAGTTTGATAAATTCGTCAAAACCTTCAAGAAGTATGACGTTGAAATCTGTGCTCTTGCCGCTCACGGCAACCCCCTTCACCCCAACAAGGAGATAGCCGCTCAGTTCGACGAGGACTTCAAGAATGCGGTTATGTTGGCTGAAAAGCTGGGAGTTGATACGGTTATTACCTTCTCGGGCTGTCCCGGTGACCACGAGGGAGCAAAGCTTCCTAACTGGGTAACCTGTGCTTGGCCGGAGGATTATCTTGAGATACTTAATTGGCAGTGGGAGCAGAAGGTAATTCCTTATTGGAAGGAAATGGGTGAATTTTGCCGCCGTCACGGTGTTAAGATAGCCTTTGAGATGCACCCCGGCTTCTGCGTATACAATCCCGAAACCCTTCTGAAATTGAGAGCGGCGGTTGGTGACGTTATCGGAGCAAACTTCGACCCCTCACACCTTATCTGGCAGGGAATAGATCCCGTTGCGGCTATCCGTGAGCTTAAGGGTGCTATTTACCACGTACACGCAAAGGATACCAAGATTGATAAGTATAATACGGCAAAGAACGGAGTGCTTGATACTAAGCACTACGGCAAGGAGCTTGAGAGAGCTTGGGTATTCCGTACCGTTGGATACGGAAACAACGAGAGCTATTGGAGAGATCTTGTTTCCAATCTCCGCCTCTGCGGTTACGATAAGGTTTTGTCTATCGAGCACGAGGACAGCGTAATGTCTATCGACGAGGGACTTCGCAAGGCAGTTGCATTCCTTAAGGAAATTATCATCGAGGAAGAAAAGCCTACCACAATGAGCTGGGCTTAATATGTATACATTTAATCTCCCTCTGCTACACGGCAGAGGGAGATTTTTATTATGTGCGGTAAATAATTAGTTCGTTCAATGAACTAATTATTATGTCTTTCGATTGACAAAATAAATACTGTGTGTTATAATAAAGGGTAAAAGTAATTTTATTCTTTATATTGAAAGGAATTTTAAATATGTGTGCTCAGCTTTTATCAACTCAACCCTACAAGGGAACACGTGATTTCTACCCCGACGATATGCGTTTGAGAAATTGGTTTTTCGGAAAGATACGCAACTCTCTCGAGCTTGCTGCTTTCGAGGAATACAACGGTCCTATGCTTGAATCTCTCGAAATGTATATCGCAAAGAGCGGTGAGGAGATTGCCAACGAGCAGACCTATAACTTTACCGACCGCGGTGGCAGACGTCTTGCAGTACGTCCCGAAATGACCCCCACCGTTGCACGTCTTGTTGCAGGTAAGATAGGTGAGCTTAACTTCCCCTTGAAGTGGTTTTCCATACCCAACCTCTATCGCTACGAGCGTCCTCAGAGAGGCAGACTCCGTGAGCATTGGCAGGTAAACGTGGACATCTTCGGCTGTGACGGCTTTGAGGCTGACCTTGAGGTTATCTCCACCGCCGTTATGCTTCTCAAGGGCTTTGACGCGGACGAGTCTATGTTCAAGGTTCATATAAATAACCGTCGTTTCTTTAACGACGTTATCGCAACCATTGCGGGAACTGACGCCGAGGGAAGCCGCCGTGTATCCAAGGTTGTTGACCGAAAGAACAAGGTTACTCGCGAGGCATACGAAAAAGATATGGCAGAGCTTGGAATTGACGGGGATAAAATCGCTCAGATCGACGCACTCTATACTATGAGCGTCGAAGAGGCGACCGCACTTTGTCCCGATTCCCGCGGCTCACAGGAGCTCAGAGAGCTGTTCGCACAGCTCACGAGTGCGGGACTTGATAAGTACTGCGTTTTCGACTTCGGTATAATCAGAGGACTTGACTACTATACGGGTACTGTTTTCGAGGTGTTTGACGAAGCTCCTGAGAACAACCGAGCTATGTTCGGCGGCGGAAGATACGATAACCTTGTGGGTCTTTTCGTAAAGAATACCAACGTTTCAGGCGTAGGCTTCGGCTTTGGTGACGTTACTCTTGAGAACTTCCTCGTTACACACAAGCTTATTCCCGACATCTATAATCAGGGAACAAAGGTGCTTGTGACCCGCTTTGACGACGTACCCTACGAGAAATATATCGCACTCACCGACACACTTCGAGAGCTTGGCGTTGTATCATCTATGTATATCGGTACGAAGAAGTTCGGCAAACAGATAGACTACGCCGTTAAGGGACATTACAGCCACGTAGCAATAATGGGTGCGTCCGAGCTTGAAGCGGGCATAGTTAAGATAAAGAACCTTAACACACGCGAAGAATCCGAGGTTAAGATTGACGAGCTTTCCGCTTACTTTGGTAAATGATAGAGGTCTGATATGATATATATGTTTATTGCCGATGGCTTTGAGGAGATAGAGGCACTCTGTCCCCTTGACCTTATGCGTCGTGCGGGACTTGAGGTGACTACCGTCGGTATTGGCGGGAATGAAATAACGGGTTCTCACGGAATAACCGTTAAGACGGATATTACCGATGCGGAGTATCCACGTGATGCAAGACCCGAGATGGTATTTCTTCCCGGCGGAATGCCCGGCACGCTCAATCTGGGAGAAAGCGACACCGTTTTAGGTGCTGTTCGCTCTGCCGCAGAGCGTGATGCTTATATCGCGGCTATCTGTGCCGCTCCGTCAATTCTCGGAGATATGGGACTGCTGGTGGGTAAGAATGCCGTTTGCTATCCCGGCTTTGAGGAAAGACTGACGGGGGCGACTATCCCCGACTGTAAGGTAGTCCTTGACGGCAAGATACTTACTGCCAAGGGTATGGGTGCGGCAACCGAGATGGGGCTTAAGATAGTTGAGATCTTCTGCGGTAGAGAGAAGTCAGCACAGCTTCGCCACTCCGTTATTGCAGACTGAATGGAGCTTTTTGAGAAAAAGAAGGAGCTTCGCAGATACTATTCCGAACAGAGGGGCGGACTTGATAGCCTGACGGTAAAGTATGCGAGCTTCAAGATATGTGAGCATTTGCTTGCCCTGATACAAAGGAGAAGAGCGGACACCGTTCTCTTGTTCTATCCCATAAAAAACGAGCCTGACCTACTACCTTTAGTCAACATACTCAACCGAGAGGGAATATCCGTTGGCTTTCCAATATCGGTCACCGACCCTGTAAGCCTTGACTTTCGCAGGGTGGAGCGTGTAGAGGATATGGAGGAAGGCACTTACGGTATTTGTGAGCCGAGCAAGACTGCACCCAGCGTGGAGATAGGCAGTAGCACGGTATGTGTCGTTCCCGCACTTGCCTTTGATAAAGAGGGGTATAGGCTTGGCTACGGAAAGGGCTTTTACGACAGATTTCTTGCCGATTTTGAGGGTTTGTCCGTGGGGGTTGCCTACGATATCTTTGTTGCCGACGAGCTGCCGAGAGATAAATACGACCTTTGCGTTGATATGATAATTACACAAGGAGGGGTGATATTGCCCAATGAAGTCAATAAAAGCACTATTCGCCCCCAAAAAAGGTAAAAAGGGGCAGAAGCAAACCATATATCTTCAACCGACGGTGGTCGTTCTTGCTACCTATATATTACTACTTCTTTCTAAGATAATAGATTTGACGCTTATCAACCGAGAGAACGAATATTACAGCGTAGTCATACTGCAAATGATGATATTCCTTCTTCCGGGAGCTATATGGAGTACGTTCAGCGGAGAGCGTTACGTAAGAAGGCTGAGGTTGACCTTGCCTAAGGCAAGTACAGTTCCTCTCATAGTCGCCGCTGCGGTGATGATGATATCGGGCGGTGTGCTGATAAGTCTGCTGTTTGGCGGACTTGATAGCCTTTCGGGTAATTTCACGCTTTACGGTACGTTCGTATCAAAGGATAACGGAACAGTTCCCGTCAAGCTTTATCTTGTTCTTGCGTACGCGGTGATACCCGCAATATGCGAGGAGTTTATTTTCAGAGGAATACTCTGTCTTGAATACGAGAGCGGAGGAGTGCTTCGCTCTGTGGTATTTAGTTCGTTGTTCTTTGCTATGCTTCACTTTGACATAGTGAATTTCCCCGTATATCTTCTGTCGGGTGCTGTTCTTGCTATGACGCTGTACGCCACGCGTTCGCTCCTGGGAGCGATGATCGCCCATTTTCTTTACAATTTGTTTGGGCTTTTCGGACAGCCTTATATGAACGCACTTTATAATCTGACGGGAAGCACCAGCTTCTTTATATTCCTCGTCACCACACTTTTCCTTGTTTCGGCTATCGTGTTCTGTGGGGAAGCGTCAAGGCATTACAAGAGATACCTTTTCAAGGGGTTGTCTGCGAAATACCGTCAGCCCGTGATAACTGATCTCGCGGCCTTGAGGGATTCCTACCTTGAGGTGATAAAAGCACCTTCCGCCATTGCCTGCTTTGGGGTGTACATACTTGCCTTGATAATTTCTTGGCTGTGATACCAAAAAGGAGGGCTGTGCCGTGGACAAGGATACCGCCGAAAAACCAATAACGCGAAGGGACGCCCTCGGAAGAGTTATACCGCTTTGTTTGTGTGCTTTGTTTCTTGCGTCGGCGGTAATATCCGTGACCAACGATATGTATGCCTTCGTCAAGCCCGACGAAACGGTAACGCTGACGGTGGACGAACCGCTTGATTTGGAAGGTCTTTGCGGTCTTCTCGGAGATGCA
>JAZOUQ010000116.1:0-21386 GCA_045658185.1 Eubacteriales bacterium | reverse complement strand
TGACCTCTCAGTCAGCTCACGCTGACAGCTCTCCTAAAAGGAGAGCCTTTTTAAGCATACTGCAAACATATCAAAAGCCTCGCCCTTTGGGAGAGGTGGCACCGTTAGGTGACGGAGAGGGCTCGATAAATCCCAATTTATAAACTGAGGAGCTGAGTCGATAATGACTCAGCTCCTTTTGATATTGATTTCAAATCAAAGCATTGCTGCTCCGATAATACCTGCGTCGTTGCCCAGCTTTGCGATTCTGATGTCGGTAAGGGGAACAAGACCGCCGCCGTACTGCTCTGCACGTACCAAGGGAAGAAGTGAGTCGATAAGCGACTGACCCTCACCCGAAACTCCACCGCCAAGAGAAATGACCTCAGGCTGGAATATGTTGATAACGGTTGCAAGACCCGATGCAAGGTACTTGATGTACTTGTCATATACCTCCTTAGCCGCCTCGTCACCTGCACGCATACAGTCACAAGCGGTTCTGCCCGATACCTTTTCAGCCTTGGACATAAGAGTTTCTCTGCCCTGTGCCGCACATTCCTCTATCTTTTCCTTGGTCATACGGATAAGACCTGTTGCGGAGGAGTAGGTTTCCCAACAGCCCTTTCTTCCGCAGGAGCACTGAACTCCGTCCATATGAATAACGATATGTCCAAGCTCACCGCCCGCATAGTTAAAGCCGGAATATATCTTTCCGTCCATAATTATACCGCCGCCAACACCCGTTCCGAGTGTGATCATTATGCTGTTATTAGAGCCCTTAGCCGCACCTGCACAAGCCTCGCCCCAAGCCGCAGCGTTTGCGTCGTTCGCTATTCTTACGGGAACGTCCTCACCGAGAGCCTCCTTAAGAAGAGCCGCGATGGGGAAATTCTTAAAGGGAAGGTTGTTTGCGTACTCAACCACACCCGTATCGTGGTTAGCAATACCGGGGGTAGCGATACCAATGCTCTCAACAGCGGAAAACTCAACTCCCGCTTCGTCACATACCGCACGGCAAAGCTTTGCTATGTCCGCTACGATCTCCTTGCCGGGACGGGTAGCACCCGTGGGAGTGCTGGTCTTACATACCAGCTCCATTTTTTCGTTTACAAGACCGACGGCAATATTAGTTCCGCCAAGGTCAACGCCAATTCTGTACATAGTAATATCTCCTTGTTTTTTATTTTAATTTTTTATTAATTGCCCAAACGGGCATTATTTCTTTGTTTTTGGATATTCGCATATATCCGACAGCGGACATTCGCCGCACCTCGGTGCTCTCGCTGTGCAAACGTCACGACCGAACTGCACTATTCTGTGGCAAAAATCCGACTGCTTTTCGGGTTGCACCAATCCCGACATAACTTTTTCTACCTTTACGGGGTCTTTTATGTCGTAATGATACATTCCAAATCTTCCGCAAATACGTATACAATGGGTGTCCGCTACGATAGCAGGTTTTCCGTAAATATCGCCGAGCAAAAGATTTGCTATCTTTCTGCCCACACCCGGGAGAGTCAAAAGCTCCTCCATAGTGTCGGGAACTTTTCCGTCAAACCTCTCTATCAGCATCACGCAGGAATCCTTGATGTTCTCCGATTTCTTCTGCCAAAGACCGCAAGGCTTGACTATTTCGGCTATCTCGCCAAGGGGAGCTTGTGCCATAGCCTCAAGCGTGGGAAATTTTGAGAACAGCTCGCGGCAGACTATATTCACTCTCGCGTCGGTACATTGAGCCGAAAGCCGTGCCATTACCAACAGTCGCCACGGTTCGCCGCCGTATTCAAGTGCACAGACCGATTGGGGGTATATTCCCTCAAGTCTTGCCACGATCTCTGCCATTCGTTCTCTTTTTTGCTTATCAGTCATTCTTTTTCTTTGCTGTGAAATACGTACCTATATGACCGCCGTCAAGCAAGGTATAAAGTATCTCGGGGTCGTGTCCGTTAAGTATAAACATAGGTATTCCCTGCTCGGTGACCATCTTCGCCGCATTGAGCTTCGCCACCATTCCGCCCGTACCTCTATCCGTTCCCGCTCCGCCTGCAATACCGTATATAGACTCGTCAAGAGCCTCAACCCTCTCAATAAGCTTGGCATCGGGGTTGGAACGCGGGTCGGAATCGTAAAGACCGTCAACGTCGGAAAGATTAAGAAGCAGGTCGGCATTCGTAAGCTCCGCAACGTATGCGGAAAGTATATCGTTACCGCCAAACTTTGTAAGCTCGTCGGTGGATACCGAGTCGTTCTCGTTAACTATCGGTATGCAGTTCATCTCAAGCAGACGTCGGAAGGTATTCTCTGCCGCCGCACGTCGCTCGGGATTGGAAAGCACCTCTTTAGTCATAAGTATCTGTGCTACGGTATGTCCGTAATCGGAGAAAAATCTGTCGTAGATCTTCATAAGCTCACTCTGACCTACCGCCGCCATAGCCTGTTTTTCCTCGGGGGTGGAAGGAATCCTTCCAAAGCCCATCTTCGCCACTCCCGCACTGACAGCACCCGAGGAAACAAGTACCACCTGAACTCCCCAGTTCTTCATATCGGAAAGCACCTTAACAAGCTTTTCTATTCGTCTGAGGTTAAGGTGACCCGTGCTGTGCGTAAGCGTAGACGTTCCCACCTTTACAACAATTCTTTTACTATCTCTGAAATATCCCATAATCATCCTCCGCAGAGAAGCTCTGCGATATATTTTTTACTCCTTCCGAATGGCTCAAAGCAATTTAGCTCGGAGTATTTCGGGGTCTTCTGCCGAAAGCAGTGCGGGAGGAATGTCAAGCACAGTCTTGCAACCGATCTCTCCCTTTTGATTAAGACGTACCGCCGCTCTCGCGTACGCCACGATGACCGACGCGGTAAATTCGGGGTTGGAATCCAGCTTCAGGCTGTACTCTATAACGTGACTGTGCTCTCCGTCAAAGCCCGTCCTTCCCGTTCTTATCACAAAACCTCCGTGAGGAATTCCGCTGTGCTCTCTTTTCAGCTCCTCCTCGCTGATAAAATGCACGGTGGTATCGTAATCCGCAAAATAATTGGGCATATTGACTATCTCGCTCTCAATACGAGCCTTGTCAGCTCCGTCCTTGGCAACCACAAAACACTCTCTTATATGCTTTTGTCTTGTGGAAAGCTCCGGCTGACTTCCGCTTCTTACGGCTTCCAATGCCGACTCAACGGGAATGGTGTATTGCTTGGCGTCAAGCACTCCCTCGATTCGTCTTATCGCGTCCGAATGTCCCTGACTTACTCCCTTGCCCCAGAAGGTATAATCCTTTCCGTCGGGAAGCACCGCCGCCGCATAAAGTCTGTTAAGTGAAAACATACCGGGGTCCCAGCCCGCGGAGATGACCGCGGTCTTTCCCGATGCTCTCGCTACCGCATCAACGTTCGCAAAATGCTCGGGGATTCGTGCGTGAGTGTCAAAGCTGTCAACTACGCAAAAATGCTTTGCCATAGCAGGAGTCTGCTCGGGCAGGTCGGTAGCACTGCCACCGCACATTATCATAACGTCTATCTCGTCCTTGTGCTGCTCGGCGGTGTCCGCGTGGTACACGGGAACGCCCGCTGTGTTCAGCCTCACCGATTCGGGTGGGCGTCGCGTAAATACCGCAACCAGCTCCATGTCCTCGTTCTGTCTTATGGCAGCCTCTATTCCTCTTCCCAAATTTCCGTAACCGAAAATTCCTACTCTTATACTCATATATGTGCCTCCGTGGGGAAAATCTATGCTTAAACAAATTTATACTTATACATTATATCACATATTATTGTCAAATTCAACACCTTAATATTTTTTTTGAATTTTTTTACAAAAAAACATATGAATTATAGATATATTTAATCTCTATATATGCCAAAATAATACTTGCGTATTAAAAAAGCACCAAAGTCCTGACAAATGAATAATCATTAAATTAAGCGTCAATAATAAAAGCACAAGACAGAAAAAGCTAAAAAAAATAAAGACAAAGGAGATAAAATATGTCTGAGCAATTTAACGAACAGCCGTCTTTTATTGAACGGCTGAAAAACATCAAGCTTAACCGACGTGCCGTAATATCGGGATGCGTTCTCGCAATCGCCGTTGTTACCATAACCGCGGTAGCTATCGCGAATAACAACGCAAAGAAAAATACAGTAACACCCATACCCGACAGAGATAATGTCACAGAACAGCCCCAAACCACAGAGCCTCCCGTATCCAACGACAAGCAAGAGCCCGAAAAAGAGCCCTCGCCCACTCCCTCTAAGCCCACCACCTCCGTTGACGATAAAATTCCTTCTTTTAGTTTGCCCGTAAACGGTGCTCTTATTAAAAGCCACGATCCCGATATGCAGGTGTTTTCTAACACCATGAACGATTACCGAGTTCATCTGGGCGTGGATATAGTTACAGAGGAAGCCGCTCCCGTTTATGCTGCCGCCGACGGAAAAATAGACAAGATCTGGGAGGACGTGCTTATGGGATACTGTATCGCCATCAAGCACAGCGGAAGCTGTTATACCATTTATAAAAATCTGGCAGCCACTCTCCCCGAAGGCATAGCCGAGGGCGTGTCCGTACGCTCGGGACAGCTTATCGCGTCGGTTGGCGAGAGTGCTATGGTAGAGGTTGCGGAAGAGCCTCATCTCCATTTTGAGATGACGGTTGCCGACCTTGGAGTTGACCCTCTTAAATATTTTGATGAAAACGCACTCGCAACGCTCAAAATAGACGCTTCTCACGGCGAATAACCCAAAAGGGGCTGAGCTTTTTAGCTCAACCCCTTTTTAAAAGTTAGTTTCACGCTAAGGTTTTCGCTACCTTTTTGAAAAAAGGTAGCACCAAAAACTTTACTGACTAAAATGGCTTAACTTCAAGGCATAGTCTGTGCTGTCATTTTCAACTTTCAACTTTCCACTCATCCCGCCGTAGGGGAGGGGCTTGCTCCTCCCGAAAAAAGAAACAGCTTCGCCCTTATATAATTAAATTCAGAGTAAAGCTTTTTGCGGAGCTTTTTTCAAAAAGGTAGCAAAAACCTAACGCAAAACTAACTTTTTAATATCTATACTTCCCTTTCTTCAAGAACAAGAAGAAGAAGCCAACTGCGACTGCCATAAGCTCGGCGACCACCACAGAGAGCCAAATTCCGTCAATTTCCCAAATAAGAGGCAGAAGCATGACGGCGGCTATTTGAAACACCAGCGTTCTCAAAAAGGATATTATAGCCGAGGTAAGTCCATCGTTAAGTGCGGTGAAAAATCCCGAAAGAAAGATGGCAAATCCCGCAAACAAAAACGAGAAGGAGAATATGTAAAAGCCTCTGACAGTCAGTTCAAGCAGATCGGCATCGTAGCTTACGAACAGCTTTGATAAGGGAGAAGCCAATAAAACCGCCGCCCCCAGCATACATACGGAGATCGCGGATATAATGACCAGACTTTTTCTCAAAATTCCCCTCAATTCTCCGTGATTCAACGCTCCGAAATGGTAACCTATTACGGGAGCTGTTCCGATAGAGTATCCTATGAACAGGGCTATGAATATCATATTGACATACATCATAACTCCGTAGGCGGCAACTCCGTCCTCTCCCGCATATTTCAAAAGCTGAATGTTGTACAGCATTCCAACCAAGGACATAGACACGTTGCTCATAAGCTCCGACGAGCCGTTGGTACAGGTTTTCAGCAACGCAGAGCCATTCGCCTTAAATCGGGTGAGCCTCAAAAGGCTTTTCTGCTTTGAGGCAAAATACACCAGAGGTATTATTGCCCCGACAGCCTGACTTATTGCGGTGGCAACTGCCGCACCCACAAGCCCCAGCGAAAACACTCCCACGAGGAGTGCGTCAAGCGCCATATTGGTAACCCCTGCCGCCACCGTAACGGCAAGTCCCAGATTGGGACGCTCCGCGGTTATAAAAAAGCTTTGAAATTCCATCTGCAAAATGAACGCGGGAATAGCAATAAGGATTATTCTGCCGTATACTATACAATCCTCCAGCATTTGCCCCTCAGCACCGAGAAGAGAGGCAACGGGACGAAGAAAAATAATACCCAATACAGTTATTATGATACCTATTCCAATGGACACGTAGACCAGCATAGAGAATATCTCATTCGCTTTCTTTCGGTCGCCCTCGCCCATAGTCTTGGAAACTAACGCACTTCCACCCGCACCGAACATAAAACCAACCGTTCCGAGTATCATCAGAAAGGGCATTATAAAATTAACTGCGGCAAAGGGAGTTTTTCCAACAAAATTAGAAACGAAAAAACCGTCCACCACACCGTATATCGAGGTGAACACCATCATTATCATAGACGGAAGCGTAAAACGCAGTAGCCGTCGGTAGGTAAAATGACTTGAAAGACCTATCTTCATATCAGCCAACCAACGTATACTCCAGCATTTCATAGTGGAGCTTACTGCCAACGTCCGTTCCCATCGGCAGAAGTGCCATAGCGATAAACAGCTCCTCTCCCGTCAGCACGTCCTTGAGAACAGCATATTCACCCTCTATCTTATATACCGTATAATCTTTAGGTTCCATAATCTTTCTTCCTTTATCTTATCATTTCATTCATTATACAACAAATAAAATTTATTGTCAATACGATAATTTCATCGGCACTTTAAAAGTATTAAATGTACATATAAACCGAAGAAAGGGTATTATAAATTATATGTCTGCAAAAAAAGAGCGGATTTTTGACGTTGCTTTTATTTTGATATGCGTTCTCTTGGCTTGTATTTTGGGAATAGGTATATACGCACTTCCCTCTCGAGATTTTTCCGAGGCAGAAAACAGAGCCTTGGCATCTCCTCCGAAAATCCGCCCCGCTTCCATCGTTTCGGGGGATTTTTTCGAGGGTCTTAGTGCCTTCTACTCCGATCAGATCCCCTTTCGAGCTTCGATGATACAGACAAAGGCGAGATGTGAGCTGTTGCTCGGCAAAAAGGAAAACAACGGCGTTATGTTTTTGAAGGACGGTAGATTGGCACAGAAAGGTCTTTACGAGGATCATTCACTGCTTGAGCAAAATGTCCGCAAAGCAAATGAATTAAAGACGGAAAGTGGAGTGGTTTTAGCTCTGATACCGCGAAGCGTGGACGTATACGCGGGCGGAGAAGAATGTGAACGGGTATGCGATACAGCAGGACACCTTCCCTTGCTTGACATTCTTCGAAAGGTAGGTGATGGGGCGTACTATAAGACCGACCATCACCTTGACGCGAGCGGAGCGTTTGAGGTATACCGTTACGTTATGCAAGAGCTTGGACAGATCCCCCTCTCCAAGAACGAATTCGAATTAACGGAGGTGGGTAGTGGATTCGTGGGAAGCACTTATTCCAAGGGAGGGCTTGTTTCCTCGGTCAGCGACACGGTAAGTGCTTGGCATTATAACGGTGACGACAGCATGACCGTGGAATGTCTTGACGAGGGTTGTTCTCTCCATTCTCTTTACGACCCCGACCAGCTTGATGGCAAGGATAAATACCGTTACTTTTTAGGCGGAAATCACGGTGTGATAAGCATCAGCTCAGCCGACGGTGCAAAACGCCAACGGCTTTTTATTATCAAGGACAGCTTTGCCAATGCGGTGATCCCCCTGTTGGCTCGGCATTTCGACCTTACCGTGTGGGATCCCCGCTATTCTCCCACGCCACCCCAAATCGATCCTGAAGCCACACAGACCGTCGTCATTTGCGACATAGATACTCTCGCCACGACAAAAGGCTTTATAAAACACTGATTTTTTAAATAAAAAATAAAAAAATACCATTTTTTTTGAAAAAAATATTTACAAATCACCATTTTTTTGATATACTATAGTGTAAAACAAAATTCAGAACCCATTTCGGTGGGTAAAAGCAAGGGGTGTTTTAATATGAGCCGTATGATCGGTACGGTATCCCGTGGTGTTCGTACACCTATTATCAGACAGGGTGACGATTTGGTAAAGATCGTTACGGAATCTGTTCTCGCAGCAGCTGAGGACGGTGGATTTGCTGTCAAAGACAGAGATATTATTGCTATGACCGAGGCTATCGTAGCCCGTGCACAGGGTAACTATGCAACGGTAAACGATATCGCCGAGGACGTTCGTGCAAAGTTTGGCGGAGAAACAGTGGGCGTTATTTTCCCCATTCTCAGCCGTAACCGCTTTGCTATATGCCTTCGCGGTATAGCCGCAGGTGCAAAAAAGGTGGTTCTTATGCTTTCCTATCCCTCCGACGAGGTTGGAAATCACCTTATCAGCCTTGACGCTATGGACGAGAAGGGTATCGACCCTTACCGTGACGTGCTTGACCTTAAGAAATACCGTGAGCTTTTCGGATACGAGAAGCACACCTTTACGGGAGTTGACTACGTAGAGTACTACGAAACTCTTATCAAGGAAAGCGGTGCTGAGGCGGAGATAATCTTCGCTAACGACCCCAGAGCAGTTCTTAACTACACAAAGAACGTGCTTAACTGCGACATTCACACCAGAGCCCGTACCAAGAGATTGCTCAAGGCGGCAGGTGCTGAGAAGGTATTCGGTCTTGACGAGATACTCAACGCTCCCGTGAACGGAAGCGGATACAATGCTGAATACGGTTTGCTCGGCTCTAACAAGGCGACCGAGGAGCAGGTAAAGCTGTTCCCCAGAGATTGTCAGCCTGTGGTTGATGCTATTCAGAAGAATATATTCGAGGCGACCGGAAAGCGAGTTGAGGTAATGGTATACGGCGACGGTGCTTTCAAAGATCCCGTAGGAAAGATCTGGGAGCTTGCAGACCCGGTAGTTTCTCCCGCATACACGGCAGGTCTTGAGGGAACTCCCAACGAGCTTAAGCTCAAGTACCTTGCAGACAATGACTTCGCAGCACTTTCAGGCGACGAGCTGAAAGCGGCTATCAAGGAAAAGATCCAGCAAAAGGACGACAATCTTGTAGGACAGATGGCGTCCGAGGGAACGACCCCCCGCAGACTTACCGACCTTATCGGTTCGCTTTGCGACCTGACCTCAGGCTCAGGTGATAAGGGTACTCCCGTAGTCTACATTCAGGGATACTTCGATAACTATACAAACGACTGATATTTATAAAAAAAGACTAAGGTGTAAAAACGCCTTAGTCTTTTTTGTTATTTACATTTACGCTGGATTTTCGCTACCTTTTTGAAAAAAGGTAGCACCAAAAACTTTCCTGACAAAAATGACTTAATTTAAAGATATAATTTGTTCTGTCATTTGAAGATTTGCTCCCGCGTGTCATTCTGAGCGAAGCGTAAGCGGAGTCGAACTTTTTCCACCGAGCGAAGTGAAGGTGGAATCTGGTGCCGCCACCCCAAAAATTCCACAAGATTAGATTTATATGTCAGAATAAATACCGTAGGGGAGGGGTTTCCCCTCCCGCAACGCAGTGATGGGATTCAAAAAATATGACAAATCAAAGTTTGTGAAGTTGTAATATCATCTTTTTTCAAAAAGGTAGCGAAAATCTGACGCAAATGTAACTATTTCCCAACACAGAATTTGGAGAATATCTCCGCAACGATCTCCTCGCCTATTTCTCTGCCGTCAACAAGACCTATTTCACGCATAGCCGACTCTATACCCATACAGCAAAGGTCAAGAGGCGTACCCGCCTCAAGCTCGGCGAGTGAGGTGTCCAGCGACTCGCCCGCAAGCATCAGCGAGGAATACTGCCTTGCCCCCGTAACCACCGCGTCATTGTCTATATCAATGCTTCCGTCAAGGAAAAGGCCGTCAACGGTGCTGCCGAGAAGGTCAAATCCCTCTCCCGTTTTTGCACATACCTCTATTACGTTGGAAAAATGTGATCTTATCAGCTCTGCCGTCTGCTCGTTTCTCTCCAGGTCAGATTTGTTCATAAGAGCGATTCGGCACTTGTCCGTCTGCCCGAGCCTTTCGATAAGCATAAGGTCGTCAGCGTCGGCAGGTCGGGAAGCGTCAAACACCGCAATCAAAAGCTCGGCGGCGTCCATCTCCTCAAACGCACGTTCGATTCCAATGCTCTCCACCTTGTCCTCCGTCCGTCTTATTCCCGCCGTGTCGCAAAGCAACAGCGTAGCATTTCCAAGACTTGCCGTCTGACGCAGAACGTCCCTCGTAGTACCCTCAATATCTGTAACTATCGCCGCATCGTAGCCGAGTATTCGGTTGTAGACCGAGCTTTTTCCCGCGTTTGCCTTACCGCAAATAACCGTAGGAATACCCTCCGTCACAGCTCTTCCCGTGCCGTAGGTCTTGGCAAGTCTTACTATATCCTCGTTACATTTACGCACGAGTGCTATTATCTCTTCTCTGGAATATTCGTTTAAATCCTCGTCGGGGAAGTCAAGTGCGGCATAGATACCCGTCATCACGGAAAGCAAATTTTGATAAATCTCCTCCGTCCTCTGTGTAAGATGTCCCTTCATTCCGTTTCTTGCCAAGCGAAGCTGTCCCTGATTTCCCGCCTCCAAAAGACAGCCCAGTGCCTCTGCCTCCGAAAGGCTCATTTTTCCCGAAACGAAGGCACGTCTTGTAAATTCTCCCGCCTCCGCGGCTCTTGCTCCCGCAAGAAGTGCGGCAGACAATACCCGTCTTGTCACTAAAACACCGCCGTGGCAGTAAAGCTCCACCGTGTCCTCTCCCGTAAAGGAAGCAGGAGCACGGAATACCACTGCCATTCCGTCGTCAACACTCTCACCGCTGTCGGGCATTATTATCTCTCCGTAGGTCATTCTGCCCACGGGAATATCGGCAAGACTGCCGCCCTTTCTTCGGCGAAATATTTTTTCGGCTATGGCTACGGCATCAGCCCCCGATATTCTTATCATTGCAACACCGCCCTTGCCCTGCGGCGTGGATACGGCTGCTATCGTGTCGTAAATATTCATCGTTTCCTCCAATGGATTTGAATTGGAATAAAACCCTCTCCGACTCACTTCGTGAGCCACCTCTCCCGAAGGGCGAGGCTTTGTATAGTTTGCATTTCACAATACAAGGCTCCCACTCGGGGGAGCTGTCAGCGTGAGCTGACTGAGAGGGGTGTTTGCAAAATTGTCTTTTTTACACGGACGACGATGGTTACCCTACCTACGGTGTACACTTTATCTTTGTTCGCATTTCCTTCGTGAGCCTCCTTTGTGTAAAGGGAGGTGGCACGGCAAAAGCCGTGACGGAGGGATTGTAAAGATAGATTTACGGAAAGAACAATCCCTCACCTGCTCCGCAGGAGCTCCCTTTACACAAGGGAGCCTATTATAAAGAGCAAACATATGTTGTCGCCACATACTTTGTGCGTTTCTCAATCTGCAATACACAGTTATTATAAAAGTATATCACAAGAGTGGTGCAAAGTCAAGAAGCCGAGGTGCTTTGCAAATATCTCTCGTAGTAGAAAAGGTACTGCTGTGCTATACCTGCGTATCTGCCGAACATAGCCCCCGAAAAATCCTTTTCCTCGGGAAAATATTTTTCAGCCACCCTCTTCATCCATATGTCAACGGGGAAGGCGTCGTATCTGGCAAGACCGAAAAGCGAGGTACAGCTCGCCACCTTAAGCCCTATACCCTTCACCCGACAAAGCTCCTCTATACATTTCTGCGTGTCCGCCTCTGAAAGAGCGGTCACGTCAAGCTCTCCGTCGGATATTTTCGTTACCGCGTCGTATATGTATTTTGCACGGAATCCCGTTCTCAGCTCAAAAAGTCCCGCCTCGCCAAGCTCCAAAAGGGCTGTGAGCGTAGGAAACACGCACAGCGACGACGCTCCCGACAGGTGAGCGTCAGCTTCCTTTGGCAAAGAAATTTTTTCTCCGCATCTCTTTGCCATAGCCTCGATTATCTTCTTTATTCTCGGTATGTTGTTGTTCTGCGAAATGATAAAGGAAATCACCGCCTCGTAAGGGTCTTGACGAAGTATGCGTATTCCCTTGCCGCACTCTATCGCACGACGCATGACCTCGCTTGAGTTGTGAGAGAGTATGTCCTCGTTTATCCTCGCGTAATCAAGGTCAAGGCAAAGATACCTTTTCCATATTTTCTCAAAATCCTCCGCGTCGGAATTGTATATATACAGCGTGTCGCCGTCGTTGGCAAACGAAACGTGTCTGCCGAACGCCACACCTGCGTATTCGCTTTGATGAGGAGAATTTGGAACGGGGTCAAAGCGGAAACATTGACCGCAATCGAAGGTCTTGCCCACGTCAAGCAGGTCTACTCCCCTTATCTCCAAAAATGGCATATTGCCTAAATTGTACTGCCTTATATTCATAAATCCTCCAAAAATGAGATACTCGATAAAAAAAACTTGAAATGAATTTGTACATATGATATAATAAGATGTAATTCTGTGCTTTTATATTATATCACAACATACAAATTTTTTCAAGCATAAAAATTAGGAGGAATTTATGGAACAGATATATACCATACCCGTGAACGAAGCATTTGAAGCGTCTGCTTCCGATCCCTCCTGCGGCTGTCCCTTCTGTTCGCTGTACAACAAGCTGGAAAACGATGAGCTTGAGCTGATACTCGGTGCGTCAATGATGGAGCCTGACGTTCGTATAAAAACCAACAAGGAAGGCTTTTGCCGCACCCACTACGATATGATGTTCGTAAGAAAAAACCGTCTTGGAATGGCACTTACCATGGAGAGCCATCTGGCGGAGCTAAGGCAGGAGATAAAGGACGGCGGCTTGTTTTCCTCGCCCGGGGCTAATCCCATAAGCCGAATAGGGCAGCTGAAGCAAAGCTGTTACGTCTGCCGTAGAATAGATTTTAACTTCGGTCACATGATCGAAACGGCTGTATTCCTTTGGGACAGAGATCCCGAGTTCAAGGACAAGCTCAAGGCTCAGCCGTATTTTTGTCTGCCACATTATCACACGCTTCTTTCGGTCGCGAAAGAACGTCTTGCAAAAAAGACCTTTGCCGAATTTGAAAAGCAGTGTGCCACCATCGTCAACGCCTACGCGGAAAAGCTGGAGGGCGACGTGAGCTGGTTCTGCAAGAAATTTGATTACAGATACGACCAAGAGCCTTGGTACGACTCCAAGGACGCAGTAGAGCGAACGATAAAATTTCTTCGCTCCGATCTGCATAGATCTCCCGATAAAAAATAAAAATTAAGAAAGCTGCATACACTATGATTGATTTACTGGACCTTCAAAAGCATTTTATACTCACCCACCTGGGCGAGGGCGACACCGCCGTTGATTTTACTATGGGAAACGGACACGATACGGAATTTTTGTCAAAGACCGTAGGTGAAAACGGAAAGGTATATGCCTTTGACGTTCAGGAGCAGGCGGTTCGTTCCACCGCGGAAAACTTAAAGGCGGCAGGCTGCCCCGAGAACTACACCCTGATACTTGACTCCCACCACAACGTAAAAAAATACGTCGAAGGACCTATCAAGGCGGGAATGTTCAATCTTGGTTATCTGCCGGGAAGCGATAAGACGGTCACCACCATGAGAGAAACCACCCTTCCCGCCATCGAAGCGGCTATATCTCTTATGGACAAGGACGCTATTATACTCGTCGCCGTGTACCCCGGTCACGCCGAGGGCGAGGCTGAGGGAAAGCTGATATGCGAATATCTGTCAGGTCTTTCCCGACACAAGGTATGTGCAACCAGAATAAATATACTTAATTCCCCAACCTCTCCGTTTTTTATCATTATCGAAAGCAAGCCCGATAAAAAGGACGTAAAATGAAAAGAGAGAAAAAGAAAAAAGAACAAACTATAATTTCCTCGGACGCACCTTCTCCGCTTACAGCCGAGGAGATAGCTATGATAAAGGCCTCAATGGCGGCAAGAGATGTGGACAGAAGCACTCTCCCCTCTCAGGATAACTCCGACATCGCACACGCAAGGCGTTTCGTCAAAAAAAATAAAATATTTTCCGTAGCCATTGCCGTTCTCGCGGTGTTCGCTACAATACTTGTCGTACTGCTCTGTTTTTTTGGCGTAAAAGCCGCTCTTGAAAAAAAGAGAAGTACCGCAGACTACACCTTCTACGTGGGCGACAATGCTTATACCGTCGATTATAAAACGGCAGTAAGGGACGGCGTTCTGTACGTGGATATGTACCCGCTTGCCGAGTACGCACAGCTCACACGCTCGGGAAGTAAAAACGACGTCAAATTCACCGCCGCCAAGGACCAATACCTCCGATTTGAGGACGGAAGTGAATATGCCGTTATAAACGGTGCTATGGTAGAAATGGGAGAGGGCAAGGCAAGAGTAAACGAAAAGGTCTGCGAGATACCCTTAAGCTTTTTGTTAAAGGCGGTAGGCTCGAACAATCAGAACGGTCTGCGTATCGTGCTTGACGACTACAACCATATAGTTAAGATACAACGCAGAATGTACGATACGGGTAAAAAGGATCAGATACTTTTCGTCGAGATAAGCTTTTATCCCGACTCCTTCAGCGTGCTTCAGGCTATAAAGCGTCCCGCGGAAGACCAGCCTGTAAGCTACGACTACGGCGGTTTTGATATTTCCGCATACGAGTCAAATATCGACCCCAAAAATCCGTCGGAATATCTGATACTTGCCAACAAGGAAACCCCTCTCGGCGAAAACTATTCTCCAAAAGACCTTGTACCCTTGGAGTGTCGCACGAATAAAGACATGCAGCTCAGAAAAGACGCGGAAAGGGCACTTTACGCTATGATGCTCCATATGAAGGCAGATGGCATTGACGACGTATTCGTCACCAGTGCGTACAGAACCTATTCCTATCAGGCTGGGCTTTTCGATAAATACGTGGGCGAGCATATGTCCGAGGGAATGACACGCGAGGAAGCGGAAAAGACGGCACTTGAATACTCGGCAAAACCCGGTACGAGCGAGCATCAGACGGGTCTTTGCATCGACTTTATGACGGTGGATATGCGAGATCTTGACGAAAGCTTCGAGAGGACCGAAGCGTTCAGATGGCTGTCGCAAAACGCTTACAAATACGGTTTTATTATCAGATACCCCAAGGATAAGGTGGAAACCACGGGTTACAAATACGAGCCTTGGCATTATCGCTTTGTGGGAAGGACCGCGGCGACGGAAATATACAACTCGGGACTTTGTCTTGAGGAATACCTTGAACTTAATTAAAAAATAAAATAATAAGGAGATTTTTATGCTTACGGTAAAGACGAAAGAGCTTTATGACCTGACGCACACTCTCGCAGCCCCACTACTCGAAAAATACGAATACCCCTGGGAAGCCCTGAAAGACATCAAACAGTATACACTTGAGCTTGGAAAAACACTTTCCGCAGACGAATACGATTGTCCTGCGGAGGGTATCTGGGTGGCAAGATCCGCCACCGTTGCCCCCACCGCCACACTGAACGCTCCCTGTATAATCGGCAAAAACACCGAGGTACGCCCGGGCGCGTACGTAAGAGGTGCGGTTATCGTCGGAGAGGGCTGTGTGGTTGGAAACTCCTGTGAATTGAAAAACGTTATCCTCTTTGATAACGTTCAAGTACCCCACTTCAACTACATCGGCGACTCCATTCTCGGATACCGCTCACACACGGGAGCGGGTGCGATAACCTCCAACGTAAAAAGCGACAAAAGTCTTGTCAGCGTCGCTGTTGACGGCGGCAAAATAGAAACGGGACTTAAAAAGTTCGGTGCGATGCTCGGCGATTTCGTTGAGGTCGGCTGTAACAGCGTCCTTAACCCCGGCACGGTCGTAGGAAGAAATTCCAATATATATCCCCTTTCCTCGGTGAGAGGAACAGTTCCCCCCAACAGCATATATAAAGCAAAAGACAATATAGTCACGAAAAAATAATTTTTTAAAGGAAGGTAAATTTTATGGGAAGACTTTTTGGAACTGACGGAGTCAGAGGAATTGCAAATACAGAGCTTACTTGTGAACTTGCTATGGAGATAGGCAGAGCTGCCGCATCCGTTTTGTCGGACGGACTTCGCCGCCGCCCCACCTTCGTTATAGGAAGCGACACGCGTGCATCGTCGGATATGCTGGGTTCGGCACTTATGGCTGGACTTTGCTCGGTGGGAGCTGACGTTATTCAGCTTGGCGTTGTGCCTACACCTGCCGTTGCATATCTTGTAGGAAAATACAAAGCAGATGCAGGCGTTATGATCTCCGCATCTCACAACCCCGCAGAGTTTAACGGCATTAAAATATTCAGCGGAAGCGGATTTAAACTGCCCGATATGGTAGAGGAGAAGATAGAGGATCTCATCCTTTCTCCCGTGAAAACATACGCAAAGCCCATTGGCGGACAGGTGGGTAAGATAACCTACGCCAACGACGCCGCAGGGTTGTACATTCGACATATCAAGAGCAGCACACACCTTTCCCTTGACGGCCTTAAGATAGCTATTGACTGTGCAAACGGCTCGGCAAGTGCGACAGCCCCTGAGCTTTTCAGACAGATGGGTGCTGACGTTACCATACTTAATGCCTCCCCTGATGGCGTAAACATCAACAAAGACTGCGGCTCTACCCATCTTGAGTTGCTTTCCGAGTACGTCTTAAAGAACGGCTTTGATTGCGGTGTCGCATTTGACGGAGATGCCGACAGATGTCTTTGCATCGACGAAAACGGTCAGGAGGTAGACGGAGATATGATCCTTGCTATCTGTTCTCTTGACCTCAGAAGCAGAGGCAAACTCAATAAAAACACCGTTGTCGGAACGATAATGACCAACTTTGGATTTACCCGCTTCTGCGATGAAAACGACCTTAATTTCATCGCAACCAAGGTAGGCGACAGATACGTTCTCGAGGAAATGCTTCAGGAAGACTACTCCTTTGGCGGCGAGCAGTCGGGACACATTATCTTCCGTGACTTCGCAACCACAGGCGACGGTCAGCTTACGGCGGCACAGCTTCTGGTTATTCTCAAAAAGACGGGCAAGAAGCTCTCCGAGCTTGCGTCCGTTATGAAGAGAAGCCCCCAGACTATGATAAACCTCAAAATATCCAACGAGGGAAAGATCGCATTCTACACCGACGTGGAGATAGAGAAAAAGCTGGAATGGGCAAAGACAGAGCTTGGACGCACGGGCAGAATAGTCGTTCGCCCCTCGGGAACAGAACCTCTTATCCGAGTTATGGTTGAGGGTGACGACGAGGCTCAGATAGAGCGTGTTGCAAACGAGGTTGCAGACGTTATAAAAGCAAGATTGTCTTAAAAGTAAAAAATTTAACGACAACCCGACCTCCCGACAAATAACTTTGTCGGGAGGTTGATTATCAAATCGAACAAAGGAGATACTATGTTGTTGATAGAGATAATAAAAGCGGTATTATACGGCATACTTGAGGGTGTGACCGAGTGGCTACCCGTCAGCTCCACGGGACATCTGATACTGCTCGAAGAGATACTACCTCTCAACGTCGCTCCCGCACTTGGCGAGGAATTTGCCGCCGCATACTTCAGTATGTTCGAGGTAATAATACAGCTGGGTGCGATACTTGCTGTTGTCGTCACCTTTTTCGGAAAGCTCAATCCCTTCTCTCCCTCCAAGGACACATGTCAAAAGAAAAATACGTGGGTGCTTTGGGGCAAGGTAGTGGTTGCAAGTATTCCCGCCGCCCTTATCGGCATCGTCGGTGACAAGCTGCTGGAAAAGACAAGCGGCAAGGACATCGACGGCTGGATATATAATTGGCAGGTGGTAGCCGCGGCACTTATAATCTACGGTGTGGCGTTTATCATTATCGAAAAAATACATAGAAATAAAAACGCGAGTACGTTAAGCGTTGACGATATTTCCTTTTCACAGGCGGCATTTATCGGCTGTTTTCAGGCATTGTCCATAGTTCCAGGTACGTCACGCTCAGGCTCTACCATTCTCGGCTCTCGCTTTCTCGGTATTTCCCGTGAGGCGGCGGCGGAATTTTCCTTCTTCCTCGGTATCCCCGCAATGGCGGGAGCGAGTCTTCTGAAGGGACTTTCCTTCTTTAAATTCGTAGCCCAAACCGATATTGCCGTTCCCGCGGGGGCTTGGCTGATTTTGGCTGTGGCGTGCGTGGTAGCTTTTGGCGTTTCTATGATAGCAATAAAGTTTCTTATGGAATTCGTAAAGAAGCACAGCTTTGCTCCGTTCGGCGTATACAGAATAATACTCGGTGCGGTAGTCATACTGTGGTTTGTTCTCAGATAAAGATATGGAAAAAAAGCTTAATATCCCCTACCCTATCGTGGTAGAGGGGAAATACGACAAGCTGAGGCTTTGCTGTGTTTGTGATGCAAACATACTCACTACGGACGGCTTTGGTATTTTCAAAAAGAACGAAAAGCTGTCGCTTCTTCGTGCCCTCAGTAAAAAAACTCCTATAATAGTCCTTACCGACAGCGACGGAGCAGGAAAGCTCATTCGCTCCCATATAACCTCTGCGGTGGATAAGGACAGAATAATTCAGCTTTACATACCGAAGATAGAGGGTAAGGAAAAAAGAAAATCCACCCCCTCTGCGGAAGGCACTCTCGGCGTTGAGGGAATGGAGCAACAGCTCCTTTACGACCTATTGTCCCCCTTTGAGGACGGGAAAACGGTAAAGCGGCTCACGGAAAACCCCTTGAACAAGACCGACCTCTATATAGACGGTCTTACGGGAGGGGCAGACAGCACCGCAAAGCGAAACGAGTTGGCACTAAAGCTGGGGCTTCCGCCCGATATGACTCCAAATTCCTTTCTTGCCGCACTCAAAATACTGCTTTCATACGAGGAATACCTCGTGTTGGTCGGTCGAAAAGAAGAATAATTCGAGAAAAATCAAAAACTGTATTGATAATTTTCTCGAAATATGGTACAATGTATAGGATATTTTAGTTTAGGAGAAAATTATGACAACAAAAAGAAGCTCATTTTCAGGCAAGATAGGCTTCGTTCTTGCGGCGGCTGGCTCGGCGGTAGGACTTGGAAACATCTGGAGATTTCCATATCTCGCGGCTAAATACGGCGGAGGTATTTTCCTGCTCGTTTATATCTTGCTTTCCATATCATTCGGTTTTTCGCTTATGGTGGCAGAAATAGCCATTGGACGCAAGACACAGCAGAGTGCTATCGGTGCTTACAGCCTGCTAAATAAAAAATTCTCGTTTATCGGCGTACTTGGTTCGATAGTTCCCATGATCATTCTTCCCTATTACGCTGTTATAGGCGGTTGGGTAATGAAGTATATGGTAGGCTTTGCAACAGGCAGTATGTCTACTATGGCGGGAGATTCCTTCTTTAGCAACTATATCGGAGGCGTAGGTGAGCCCCTCGCTTGGTTCTTCGTATTTATGGCTATCACCGCAGTTATCGTTATGTGCGGAGTTGAAAAAGGTATCGAGAACGTAAGCAAGATAATGATGCCCGTTCTGATAGTCCTTATCGCATTTATTGCCGTATACACCATCTGCACAGTAGACGGAGCAGTTGACGGTCTTATCTACTATATCAAGCCCGACTTCTCTAAATTCTCTATAATGACCGTGGTTGCGGCTATGGGACAGCTGTTCTACTCTATGTCCTTGGCTATGGGTATTATGATAACCTACGGCTCTTATATGAAGAAAGACGTCAGCATTGAAAGCTCTACCGAGCAGATAGAAATTTTTGACACGGGAGTTGCTTTCCTTGCGGGACTTATGATCATTCCCGCAGTATTCGCATTTTCAGGCGGAGATCCCGCGGCACTCGGTGCAGGTCCGGGTCTTATGTTTATAACTCTCCCCAAGGTGTTCGAACTTATGCCGGGCGGAGCTATCATAGGTGTGGTATTCTTCCTTATGGTTCTTCTTGCGGCTCTCACCTCGTCTATCTCTCTTATGGAAACCATCGTTTCTATATTCCAGGATAAATTCAAGCTGAAAAGAATTCCTTGCTGTCTTATCGTTATCGGCATCTGCCTCCTTCTTGGTGTTCCCTCCTCTCTCGGATACAGTGTATGGAGCGAGATCAAGATACTGGGAATGCAGTTCCTTGATTTCTTCGACTTTATCAGCAACAACGTCATTATGCCTGTGGTTGCTCTTTGTACCGCTATCTTCGTTGGCTTTATTATCAAGCCCAAGACGATTATCGAGGAGGTCGAGATTTCGGGAAAATTCAGACTCAAAGGTCTGTTCTCCGTGGTTATCCGTTTCGTAGCACCCGTATGTATCCTCGCGATACTCATTTCCTCGGTGCTTAGTGCATTCGGAATAATCTCAATTTAAATTTGAATAAACAAAGGGAGCTGAGTGTTATGACTCAGCTCCCTTTTTGTAAATTGGGTTTATCAAGGGACGCGTTGTCGCTTTTTGAAAAAAGTGCCGCAAAAACAAACGGCAACGATTTATGTTCGTACATTTATTGTCGGTAGGGGAGGGGCTTGCTCCTCCCGTTTTTTTTTAATGAATTTTTATTGTTTTTGACGGGACGCCGAAGGGGTCGACCCCTACCGTTTTATAAAGTGCAAACATAAATAAAGCCACACGTTAGCTGCGTTTTTAGCGGGAGGAGCAAGCCCCTCCCCTACCGACAGTGTGTGTGCGAACATTGATTGTTACCGTGTATTTTTTTCACCCTCTCCGTCACCTAACGGTGCCACCTCCCCCAGAGCTGGAGGCTTGGGATATGTTTGCATTTCGCAATACAAGGCTCGCCCTTTGGGAGAGCTGTCAGCGTGAGCTGACTGAGAGGGTGTTTGCGGGAGCAAATCTTCAAATGACAGAACAGACTATGCCTTAAAGTTAAGCCCTTTTTGTCAGTAAAGTTTTTGGTGCTACCTTTTTTCAAAAAGTAGCGAAATCGCGTCCCCTATCGCAAATGTAACCTTAAACTTGTGTATCCACCGCACTTACGGAACGCAGGTCACTGCCATCAAGAAGAGGCAAAAAGCTGTTATCAAGCGGAAGCTCCAACGCCACACCCAAAATATGCAGTATTCGGAGTGACGCATAAGGATAGGTGGACAGAGGACGATCAAGAGCGTTATCGCTTTGAGCACAAACCAAAATATCCTCCGAGGTAAATCCCGAAATTATGAGAGTATGGTAAAAATCGCCCGACGAATTGGCAAGCTGAACCACGTCCCCAATCTCTATTTCATTTTCATTCGTAACGGGAACGGCAAACGGCCCTTGCTTTTCCATTCCCGCAAAATCTCCGCCGTCAGTAAGAAAATCAAACAGTGATTCCACGCTGGTCCAAGCAGGGGCTCGGTCGGATGCGGAACGAAAATACCAACCAAAGGTTGGCGTAAAATCCATTACTCCGCCCCCCGCAAACAGGCATTGTGAAACAAAATTCGTGCAATTTCCACCTCTCCCCGTAAAGTCGAAAAACAAGGGATTTCGCGACAACGCCCATTTCCTTGCGTATTCCACCGCCCGTTCTCTGTCATAGGGAAATTCTATTATCATAGCTACCTCCAAAAAATTACTCCGTACA
>JAZOUQ010000115.1:0-1587 GCA_045658185.1 Eubacteriales bacterium | reverse complement strand
TTCGTGTTTCATAATCTTCTTTATCTCGAATAATATGCTCAGCATATGACCGTTGAAAGATTTTTTCAACACCATACCTTTGCTTACAAATACGCGACGTCAAAGATTTAAATGCACAAATCACATCACTCAAGGTAGGGGAGGGGCTTGCTCCTCCCGCTTTTTCGTGTAGAAATACAACCATATGTATATGGTTTGGCATAATAACAAAATTCTCAATAGATACAGATGGAAATCTGTTTTCAATTAAACGTAATTGATCTTCTGCAATCTCTCCGCAAGGTTTCAATTTCACCCAATATTCGGGAGGAGCAAGCCCCTCCCCTACCGCTGAATTGGTTGCTTTTCCGTTACCCGTAAGATTGGTTCGAACAATTTCAGACAATATTTGTTT
Organism: Eubacteriales bacterium; assembly: GCA_045658185.1. Classification (GTDB taxonomy): domain Bacteria; phylum Bacillota; class Clostridia; order Oscillospirales; family CAG-272; genus HGM12713. Next base: position 1,193 of record JAZOUQ010000115.1, on the reverse strand, counting down.
TCTGTCGCCGGTACAAATAGTTACGAAATATGCACCTGCCGAGCGATAATCAAATCCTTGTAATCTCGTGGATTTCCTTTTTGGTAATTCTTTTTCCATAATTATTCTTCGTTGTCGTCTTTGGCTTTTCTTGAAGATCTCACAACTCTGCGGCTGACTTTTTTCATTTTATATAATTCTTCCGTGGCAAGTCGAGCCTTGGTGACGGAAACGTTTGTTTTGGGGAAGCAGAAATAGGAGAACTCGTTATCTCCGATTCCGATAACGTCGCCTATTTCATACCAATAATAGTCCGAATACAGCGTATGAGAAAATACGGGGGACTGCTTGTAGTCGAGCTTTCCGTCGGCTCCCGTCAGGTGGAAGCCGTCAAGGTCGTGGGTAAGATGACCCGTGCCGATATTACAAACGCCGTCAAGGTTTACCTGAATATAGATGTCCACGTCCGTGTCCAAAAGGTAAGTTCCGTCCTCAAGCTCCTTGCGGACGCACTCTCTCTGCCAGGTATACCAATCGGGAATATGAGGATACTCCGTTTCTCCGTCCTTGGCGGAGAGCTGACCGTACTCGTCCATCTCCCACACCTTGCCACAGGAATTACACGTCAGGTGTATGCCCTTGCCCTCCATCTGATTTTCCGCATTACAATGGGGGCATTTGTAGAGTATTCTGTGCAGACCGTCCGCACGGAAGGGAACGTCAACGGATATTTTATTATCTCTCTGCCACGCAAAATTATCGAATGAAAAGGCTTGGTCAAGCAGAGCGTCAAGCTCCTCCACCGACTTCTCCTTCAGCTCCTCGGGGGTGGCGATGCACTTGACGTGAGCAGACACCTTAACGTCACGTATCTGAAGCATATTGTAAAGAGGATCGCGGTGAAAAGCACCCTCGGTGATGACCGTTACCACGGGAACGCCCAATCGCTTCATTATACTGCCAAGACCTCTGGGCAGTGTTGTAGCCCGACCGTCGAAGGAATATCCCGCCTCGGGATACATCAGCACACTGGTCTTATTTTCCTTGAGCATATATTTAATATCACTTATCAACGAAATATCGGAAACGTACTTATGAGTGGGCGTACAGCCAAGCACACGCATAAGCTTTCCCAAAATGCCCGACATTGCGTCAACAGAGGTAACTATTCCCATTCTTCTGGGATAAAAGATACCGAAGGCAAGCTTCATATC
>JAZOUQ010000114.1:0-9785 GCA_045658185.1 Eubacteriales bacterium | reverse complement strand
AGTATCCTATCCCCACCTACTCCATCACCTCCACCTTTGACTGGTCTGAAACCGAGAACAACAAGCTTCTCTTCGAAATGACCTCCAAGTACGGTACTCCCTACTTCTCCAACTACATCAACAGCGATATGGAGCCCAGCGGCGTCAGGAGTATGTGCTGCCGTCTGCGCCTTGACCTCCGTGAGCTTCGCAAGAAGTCAGGCGGCTTCTTCGGAAGCGGCGAAAGCACGGGTTCTGTCGGTGTCGTTACTATCAATATCCCCAGAATTGCTTACCTTGCTGAAAACGAAAAGGATTTCTACGAGCGTCTTGACCACAAGATGGACATCGCTGCTCGAAGCCTTAAGATAAAGAGAACGGTCATCACCAAGCTCCTTGACGAGGGTCTGTATCCTTACACCAAGAGATACCTTGGCACGTTCAACAACCACTTCTCTACCATCGGTCTTGTTGGTATGAACGAGGCTTGTCTTAACGCCAACTGGATAAAGAAAGACCTCACCACCGCTGAGGCTCAGCAGTTCACCAAGGACGTTCTCAACCATATGAGAGAAAGACTTTCCGACTATCAGGAAAAGTACGGCGACCTTTACAATCTGGAAGCTACTCCCGCGGAGTCTACCTCCTTCCGTCTTGCTAAGCACGACGTTAAGAGATTCCCCGACATCATTACCGCTTCCGAGAACGGAAATACGCCCTACTACACCAACTCCTCTCACCTCCCCGTTAGCTTCACCGACGACATCTTCGAGGCTCTTGACATTCAGGACGAGCTTCAGACACTCTACACCTCGGGAACTGTATTCCACGCGTTCCTCGGTGAGAAGCTTCCCTCTTGGGAGTCTGCCGCAGGTCTTGTTCGCAAGATCGCTGAAAACTACAAGCTTCCCTACTACACCCTCTCTCCCACCTACTCCGTATGTAAGGCACACGGATATATCGCAGGCGAGAAGTTCACCTGTCCCTTCTGCGGTGAGAAGACCGAGGTTTACAGCCGTATAACCGGTTACTACCGCCCCGTTCAGAACTGGAACGACGGTAAGTCCGAGGAGTACAAGAACCGTAAGCTCTACGATATTCCCGCGTCTGTTGAGAAGTTCGACAAGAGAGATAAGGCAGAGGCAAAGGCTGAGACGGCTGAGGACTGCTCTTGTGAGGCGGCTGACGCTATCATTCTTTTCAAGACCGAAACCTGCCCCAACTGCAAGATGGCTGAAAAGTTCCTTGACGCAGCGGGTATAATTTACGACAAGGTCTACGCTAACGTTGATACGGCGAAGGCTAAGGAATTTGGCATTATGCAAGCTCCTACCCTCGTAGTTATCAAGGACGGCAAGGCTGAAAAGATAGTTAACGTATCCAATATTCGCAAGTATATTGAATCCGTAAAGGCATAAAAAATTTGGGCTGTTGCGATCCGCAACAGCCCCATTTTAGAAAGGTAAATTATGTACGATATTATTGTAGTCGGAGCGGGCCCCGCGGGAATGACGGCGGCTCTTTACGCTCTGAGAGCAGACAAGACCGTTCTGCTTATTGAAAAGGAGACCTTTGGAGGTCAGATAACCTTCTCCCCCAAGGTGGAAAATTATCCCGGATTTATGCAGGTCAGCGGCAACGAGCTTGCCGACCATATGCTCTCTCAGGTCACCGAGCATGGGGCTGACATCGAGCTTTGCGAGGTTACGGGAATCAAGGACAACGGAAGCTTTAAGACGGTAATTACCGACATTGGCGAATTTGAGGGCAAGACGGTAATTCTGGCAACGGGTGCTAAGCACAGACATCTGGGTGTTGAGGGCGAGGAGGAGCTTATCGGCGAGGGTATCTCCTTCTGTGCCGTTTGCGACGGTGCGTTCTTTGCAGGTAAAAAAGTGGGTGTCGTTGGCGGCGGAAATTCCGCACTTGTTGAGGCTATGATGCTCTCTGAAACCTCCTCCGAGGTAATTATTATTCAAAATCTTTCCACCCTTACGGGCGAGGCGAAGATGGTCAAGGCTCTTGAGCAAAAGTCTAACGTCAAGATGATATTCGACACGGTTGTCCAGGGTTTTGACAGCGAGGGCAACCGCCTAAAGGGGGTCAAGCTCCACAACACCAAGACGGGTGAGCATTTCTCTCTTTCTGTTGACGGCTTGTTCGTGGCTATCGGTCACGCACCCGAAAATGATGCATTCAAAAATGTGACTACTCTTAACGAGTGGGGTTATATCGTTGCCGACGAGTCCTGTCTTACGGGAACGGAGGGCGTTTTCGTTGCGGGAGATTGCCGCACCAAATCCATTCGTCAGGTCACCACCGCAACCGCCGACGGTGCGGTCGCAGCTCTCGCAGCGTGTAGGTATATTGATAATATGTGATTTGTACGCATCGATATAAATCCCTTGCGGGATTTATATCATATCGAATTGGAGCAAAGCGACAATATATCGAGTTTGAGCCAAGCGAAAGCATATCGAGTCAACGAAGTTGACATATCGACAAAAGGACGAAGAATTCTTACAATTCTTCGTCCTTTTCCTTTTGTCTTTATTTCCTGTGCAGGGTGGTATAATATCCCTTTCCTCGCTCGGTAAATATCAGGCGGCGGTCTGTTCCCGCCTCCAGCTTTTGCCTCAGGCGGCAGACGTATACGTCCGATATGTTCCCCTGCTCCGCTCCCAAAAGCTCCATTATTCTCTCCCTTTTTACCGTTCTTCCCGAGTGTCGGCACAGCTCACAAAGTATTGCGTACTCGTGTCCCGTCAGCTTTATTACCCGTCCGTCAAGCTCTGCCTCCTTTTTTTCGGCACTCAAGCTTATAAGCAACGTTCCCTCCCTTGACGCTATCTGTATACTTGGCAGCTCTCCCTCGGAAAGCATTGCTCCGATCAGCCTTTGCACGTCCGTCAGCAACAGCGGCCAACCAAGCTGACAGTTATTCGCCGATATAACCGTACTGTTTTCCTCGGAAAGCGGAACAACGGTATATTGAGTATCTGTTGGCATACTGCACGTGTCCGTATCTACGATAACGAAGGGATACGTTCCGTCAAGGTTTTCTTCGCTGTCGAAAACGTCCACGCCTATGTAAAGCAAATTCAATTCAAGTCTGAAAAAATCCGCTATGTCTGTATTTTTTGTTACTACGGCGATCCTATAAAAAAGCATTTTTCTCTCCTCTGCTTATTGCTCACTATCCAAAAGCCTTTTGAATACGTCCTCGATCTGCTCCTTTGTGGTGGCAACCATTATATTCGCTCTTGCCGAAGCAGAGTCCCTCAGCCCCATAGTGTACCAAGCCATATGCTTCTTCGCCTCGGCTATTCCCACACGCTCTCCCTTGCGGCGAAGGGTGTCCTCAAGATGTGAGATGGCGGTGGCAAACCGCTCCTCAGGTGTGGGCGGAGTGTACTCTCTGCCCTCAATGGCGGCTTGTATTTCCTCAAATATCCACGGATTTCCCTCTGCTCCTCTGCCAACCATAACTCCGTCACAGCCTGTGTCCGTCATCATTTTTTTTGCGTCGGCGGCGGTGTAAATATCTCCGTTTCCAACCACGGGTATGCTCACAGCCCTCTTAACGCCCTCTATAACTCCAAGGTCTATCCCTGGTGAGTAAAGCTGCTCCTTGGTTCTTGCGTGGACGCAGATAAGCGACGCACCTGCATCCTCAAGTGCCTTTGCCATCTCGGTGGCGTTCACCGAATTCTTATCCCACCCCGCCCGTATTTTCACGGTAACGGGAAGTTTTACCGCGTCTGCCACGGCTCTCACTATCTTTGCGGCAAGGGGAACGTTCTTCATAAGGGCACTTCCCTCTCCGTTTGCCGTTATCTTTCGCACGGGACAGCCCATATTTATATCAATGGCGGCAGGCGGACAATCCGCATCACAGCCCTTGTACGACATCTCCTCTATCATTTTTGCCGCCTCGGCAAGAAATTCAGGCTCACTTCCGAAAAGCTGTACCGCCATCGGCATCTGCTCGTATGACACGTGGGCAAGGGCGGCTGACGCTCCTCCGTCAGCTATCCTTTTTGCTCTCTGCTCGTAGCAAAGAGCCTTTGCACACACCATCTCGCTGACGGTATATTCCGCTCCGTGCTTTTTGCAAAGCAGACGAAAGGTTTCGTCCGTCACTCCCGCCATCGGGGCGAGCATTACGCCGTATTTTAATGTATGACTTCCAATAATAATACTCATAAAATTCTCTCAATATTTTTTATCGTTACTTGTCGCTATCGTCCTAAAACGGCTATTTTTTATCGTTTTTCCTTTATTTTATCGGTCTTTTGGTCGAACGGTTTTGATTGACATAATTTCCAAAATATGGTAACATTGTCTTACAGGACAATAAAAATAAAGGAGATAAAAAATGAAATTAATCCAAAAAATCAAAGAAATGCCCAAGAAAAAGCTTGTTACCATCGCCCTACTTATCCTCGCCATCGTTGCCACGGTGACTTTTGCAACGGTAAGCTCACAAAGGTCTTCCGCTCAAAAAGGCACGGGGACGGAGCAAGATGCCATCAGCGTTCTGAAGCCTTCCTTGGATTCGCAAAGACCGAACGACACGGCAGAGCCTATTGACAAAAGCGGCGTGAACGGTCTTTCTTTCGTAAGCCACGGTGACGGCACGTGTCACGTAGCGGGGCTTGGCACTTGTCTTGATACCGACCTGAAGCTACCCGCATACAGTCCTTCGGGAGATCTGGTTACCAAGATCTCGGACGGTGCTTTTGAGAATTGCACCTCACTTCTTTCCGTAACCATTCCCTCAACGGTCAAAACGGTAGGCGTGGGAGTGTTCAGAGGCTGTACAAATCTTGTGTCCATCAACGTTGACACGGAAAACGCGGTATATACCTCGGTAAGCGGTGTGCTGTACTCCAAGGACAAAAAGGTGCTGGTCTGCTATCCTATGAACCGTCCCGGAAGCAATTTCCTTTTGCCCGTGGACACCAAGGCTGTGGCGGCTTACGCCTTTGAGGGGGCGTTGAATATGAAGACCATTTTGTACGAGGGTACTATATCCGATTTCCAGAAGATCGAATTTCTGACGGGCAACGGAATTATCGACAAGGTGGCAATTACCTGCAATTACCGTGCGGCTAAATAATTTACAAATATCCTCCGTCTAATGCGGAGGGTATTTTTTTACATGTACATTTAGCATTCTGTCTTGTAGGGACAGGCGTCCTCGACTGACAGTTTTGCGGAATTGTTTTTTATATAGCCTTCCTCCGAGAGGAAGGTGGCACGAGCAGAGCGAGTGCCGGAAGGAGTGTGCGAGAAAATGAGGTTTGACATTATTTTATTGTTACGCACTCTCCCTCAGTCACCTCTCGGTGACAGCTCCCTCCCGGAGGGAGCCTCTTTTATGTGCAAACATTGATTGTCGCCGCGGGGGTTGTGCGTTGCGGACAGGAATTCTCAACGATTAATTTTGATGCACTGTGTTAGCACCCATTTAGTTGGTAGGGGAGTGCCTTGGTGCTCCCGTTTGGGCGTAATTGTTTCTTTAATTTTCGGGAGGAGCAAGCCCCTCCCCTACCGACAACATTTGTTCTAACATAGATTGTCTCCGTGAGGTTTGTGCGTTGCGGGAGGATAATATCCTCCCCTACGGTGTTTGATATTTTTTTGTCGTAGGGGCGTTCTGTGAACGCCCGTTTTTTTCGGTATTGTTTCTTTTTTCGGGAGGGGGCAACCCCTCCATTACCGACGAAATAATAGAAAAGCACTTATGATAACGAATAATAATGGGTTGTCATAAGTGCTTTTGCGTTACTTTTGTTCGGTAAAGCTTTGTACATCTTCTTTTGCGTTCTGTTCACAAGTATCTCAGCCGCGGTTTCCAGATAATCGTTGTTCATCATCTCTATCCAGCCCTTGTCAACCAGTGCGGAAAGCTTGGGATCCATAGGAATTCTTCCCAGAAGGTCGTAGCCGAACTTCTCTGCTATCTCGTCGATATGGCTATCTCCGAACACCTTTATTTCCTTGCCGCAATCGGGACATTTGACGTAGCTCATATTCTCAACAAGTCCGTAAACGGGAACGTTCATCATCTTCGCCATATTTGCCGCCTTCTCCACTATCATGGAAACAAGCTCCTGAGGGCTGCTTACGATAACTACGCCGTCTATCGGGATAGACTGGAACACGGTCAGCGGTACGTCACCCGTTCCGGGAGGACAGTCGATAAACATATAGTCGATATTGTGCCATATGGTATCCGTCCAGAACTGCTTTACAGCTCCTGCGATAACAGGACCTCTCCATACCACGGGCTTGGTTTCGTCCTCAAGCATAAGATTGACGGACATTATATCAATTCCCGACGTGGTGGTGGGAGGGATCATTCCGTTATTATCTCCGTCAACGCCCGATTTTACGCCGAACGCCTTAGGGATGGACGGGCCTGTAATATCCGCGTCAAGTATCGCGGTCTTGTATCCGAGTCTTTGCATATTTACAGCCAACATAGAGGTAACGAGGGATTTTCCAACGCCTCCCTTTCCGCTGCAAACTGCTATGATATGCTTAACGCTACTCAGCTCGTGGGGCTGCTCCATCAGGGAATTCTTTTCCTTTGACGAGCAATTTGACGAGCAGGTAGAGCAATTATGTGTGCATCCTTCTGCCATAACCTTTTCCTTTCGACATTACAAAATAAATCAATACGTATATTATACACCCTTTTTTTCAAAAATTCAATAGTTATATTGATTTTTAATTGACACGAATTTACAAAATGTTATTGAAAAAGGCCTGTATATATGGTATACTGTTTGGGTAAACTTTGAGAAAGGATCAAACTTCTATGACCGTAAAAGGATTTTTTAAAAAATGGTTGAACCACGCGTGTGTGTACTTCACTATTTTTATGCTGATATATATCATACTCGCCGCTATCGTCAACGTGGGCGATTCGGCACTGAGTCTGGACGCGGGAAGAACGGTGCTTTTCTTCCTCTTTGCCTTTCTGCTCTCCGCCGCTAACACCATTTTCAAGCTGGAGAGTATGTCCGCCTCCCTTCGTGTATTTGTCCACTACCTCTTGACCGCTCTCGGTTTTTATTTCTGCTTTATTATGACACTGGGTATGCGTGTGGCACAGGTATTTATTGGACTTGTGATGTTCACGATGGTATATTTCATTGTCTTCGGTATACTCGCTATCTTCCGTGCAAGATACAAGAAAAACACCGAGCGTTCCCAAAAGTACGAAAAGCGTTACAAGGTATCAAAACGCTGAGGTCTTAAGATTTGATCTGCCATTTTTCGGAGGTCAAATCTATGAAATACAAGCTGTCAATTATTTCTCTTTTGCTCATATCCGCCACTCTTTTGGGGTGTGCGAGGGCTGTTCCCAACGCCCCGCCCGACTCTGAGCAGGACGTGGAGGTCATCGAAACGGCGATCGCGGGGGAAACCCCCGATATGGGAGAGGAGTACGTTGACAGCTTTATTTTTTTAGGTGAATCCACCACCTATCACCTGAAAAACAGAGGTGTACTGAGGGGCGGAAAGGACACCTGTCAGGTGTGGTCTACCCGCAGCGGCACTCTCAATCTTGACACCACGGTCAGCTCGATTCAAATAGTTTACCCCCAAACGGGAGAGATTGTAAGCCTTGGCGAGGCGCTGAAAAGAAGCACTCCCGAACGTATACTGCTTACCTTTGGTCTTAACGGTGCGGTGGAAAAAATAAAGCGTGGGGAGAGTTACTTCCGCACCTGCTATCTTTCTCTTATCAACACTATCCGTGAAAGCAGTCCGCAAACAAAAATAATTCTTCAGTCCTGCTTCCCTATCGCCTCCTCTATGGATATGAGCAATTACTCGGTGGACGCTGTTACGCTGAACGGCTACATCGACCGAATAAACGGCTGGACGCTTACTCTTGCGGAGGACGAGGGACTTTATTTTCTCAATTCAGCCACCGTAATGAAGGGCGAGGATGGCTTTTTGCGTCCCGAGTTTGACGCGGGGGACGGTCATCACCTCTCACGGGAGGCATATCTGACTATGCTTCGCTATCTCCGAACACACGCTGTGACGTGAAAGGAGTGTTTATATGAAAAGATTTTTTTGTGCTTTTCTTTCTCTCTTTTGTATTTTTTCTCTTTGCGGTTGCTCTGCGAAAAAAGAATATGTGGACGACGTAAGCTGTGCTACGCTTTACGAGGGTATTGCCGAGGAGCTTGACGACGGCAATCAGTATCTTGAATTCAATTCCATTCATATGGAAACCTATTTTCCCAACACCGACGAATACGACGACTGCTATACCGTGTATTCCGCCGACGTGAACGATATAAACGAGATAGGTATTTTTCACGCAGACGGCGAGTACGTGGCGGGAGTTTTTGAAAGCTGTCAAACCTATATTCAGGATATGCGTGAAAATTCCCGTGCCTTTATTTCAAGCTACGCCCCCGACCAGCTCCCTCGGCTTGATGCCGCAAGGGTGGAGCGGTTCGGCAATTACGTGGTCTATCTCATTCTTCCCGAAGAGCTGTCGCAGAAAGTGATTGATAAAATAGAGGATATTTTAAGCGAGGATTAAAGGGACGCGGGGATGCGATGTCGCTTTTTGAAAAAAGCTCCGCAAAAACTTTACTGACAAAAAGGGCTTGGCTTAAAGATATAGTCGGTGCTGTCATTTTCAATTTTTAACTTTCAATTTTCAATTCACAATTCACACCCACCGTAGGGGAGGGGCTTGCTCCTCCCGCTTTTTTTATCTTTTTTGGAAAAATTTAATATTTTTTTCAATATTGTCTTGAAAAAAGTGGGAAAAGGCTGTATAATAATAGAGATTGGAATAAATTTATTTTTTGGAGGTCATTATGGCTGAAGCACTTAAGAAGCTTTCTAAATTCGACGGCGTGCAGGGTCCCGTTCTTACCATCGTTATGGACGGCGTTGGTCTTGCTCCCGATACCATCTCAAACGCAGTTGCAGGTGCGTACACTCCCACTCTCGATATGCTTATGGCTAACTATCCTATGGTTTCCCTCAAGGCTCACGGAACGGCTGTCGGTCTTCCCTCTGACGACGATATGGGTAACTCCGAGGTCGGTCACAACGCTCTCGGTGCAGGTCAGGTATTCGCACAGGGTGCAAAGCTGGTTTCGCAATCCATCGAGAGCGGCAAGATGTTCGCTTCCGATACTTGGTGCCAGATAGTTGCAAACGCAAAGGCAAATAACGGTACTCTTCACTTTATCGGTCTTTTCTCCGACGGTAACGTTCACTCTCATATCGACCACCTTAAGGCTATGATCGTTCGTGCCAAGGAGGAGGGCGTTAAGAAGGTTCGTATCCATACTCTTATCGACGGTCGTGACGTTGGTGAAACCAGTGCTCTCGACTACGTTGTTCCCTTCGAGGCGTTCCTTGACGAGCTGAAGGGTGCTGACTTCGACGCTATGATCGCGTCGGGCGGCGGACGTATGAAGATCACTATGGACAGATACGAGGCTGACTGGTCTATGGTTGACCACGGTTGGCACACCCACGTTCTCGGTGAGGGCAGAAAGTTTGCATCTGCCGTTGAGGCTATTACCACCTACCGTGAGGAATACAAGGTCATCGACCAGGATCTTCCTCCCTTCGTAATCGCTGAGGACGGCAAGCCCGTTGGTACTATTGAGGACGGCGACAGCGTTATCTTCTACAACTTCCGTGGCGACCGTTCTATTGAAATCTCCAAGGCATTCGACGCTCCCGAGGGCGAGTTCGACAAGTTCGACAGAGTTCGCGTTCCCAAGGTAGTTTACGCAGGTATGCTT
>JAZOUQ010000113.1:0-5670 GCA_045658185.1 Eubacteriales bacterium | reverse complement strand
CAAAAGAAAACGGAGAGGGCTGATAGCTCTCTCCATTTTTATAACCTTGCAAAAGGTATTTTTATGCCTCTCTCGTCAACGAGGATTGTCTGTGTGAGCTTTAAAAGGGTAGGGCAGACAACTACACTCTCGCGTATGCGTAGGAGAGGGGCGTTTTTGAGCGTCCTCGCACGTGTGCGTGTACGCATATGTGTACGTGCAGACCTGAAGGGCAGTTGAAAACAACGTGGAGCGATCAGACCGAGGTCACCCCCACGCTGATGAGCTGCACCCGCACTCTGATAAGCTCCATTGGAGAGGGATAAATAACCCTGATGGAGAGGGACGGAGAAAACAAAAAGGAGCTGATCAAAAAATCAGCTCTTAAATGAAATCAAAAACAACGTGGTAAAATCGTATAATGGGTAAAATAATGGGTCAAAGGCAAAAAAAGAGGGGTCAAAAACCTCTCTTTTTCTCTTACTTTGCTTTGGATTTCGCTGTAAACGCCAAATTAAATTCAACCAGGAACTTTCCCGTTTTGGTTACTGTGATTTTATTTATGAGTCTGGACCAGAGAGCTTTCTTCTGATTGGGATCGAGGGTCTTATAGGACTCCTTCAGGTCGTCGAGAAGCTTGAGGTCGATAGGCTGGGGAACGGAACGCTGCTGTTGCTCTGCCTCCTTGAGCTGAGCCGTTAGGGCGACGTAGTCCTTCTCATAATCCTCGCGGCTGAGAAGATCATCAAGATAAAGGTTTTTCAGCTTCTCCAAACGGGTCTTTATACGTGCTGTGTCAACGGTCTTTTTATTGACGTTCTGCTTTTCCTTCGCCCGAATATCAAGGTTAAATTTATCTGCTTCAGCAAGAAGGTTCTGGAGAAGCCAAGATTCCATCGTATTCTGATTTATCTGCTTAGTCATTTCACATGCGTGAGTTGTGTGGACGGGGCAGCGGTAATATATATACGAGTCGATTCTTTTTCCATCCTTGTCTTTATTGCCACAGGAATAGGTCGTCATTCTTCTACCGCAACAGCCGCAGAAGATAAGCCCCGTGAACAGATACACTCTGTCCGAGCGTGTTCTTGCGTTTCTTTCGGCACGGACTTGTATTATATTTCCCACAAGGTGAAAGAGCTTTTCGTCAACTATTGCGGGACACCATCCTTTTATACCGTAAGCCTCGCCTATACACCAAGGGTTTGTGAGCAGACGCTTCATACTTTTCGCATCTATGGAAATACCATATTTATCATATATATATCGTATAGTCGCCTTCATCGAACGACAGTCTGCCATCACCTGAAATGCCTCACGGGTTATAGGGGCGGTTTCCTCGTCTATTACTACCTTTTTATTTTCAATTTTGTAGCCGAGAGGGGTGCTGCCTGAGATGACTCGTCCCTCCTTGACCATGTTTTGAAATACGAATTTGATACGCTCGGACGTTCTGTCGCTTTCGTCCTGAGCGATAGCCAACTTGATATTAAGAGCAAGTCTGCCGTTGGCGGTGGTGGTGTCGTAATCCTCCTCGGTGGCGATCCACTGCACCTTGTATTTATCGAGAATGGATTGAACCTCATAGTAATCGGCAATATTACGGAACCAACGGTCAAGCTTGATGAAGAGGACGACATCTATCTTTTTCGCCTTAACGTCGTCAAGCATTCTCATAAATTCGGCACGGCGGGTGTAACGTTTGCGGGCGGAGATGCCTTCGTCAACGTATATGTCTACAACGGTCAGTCCGTTTTCTTTGGCATACTGAGTGAGTCTTTCTTTTTGAGCGTCAAGAGAAACTCCGTGCATTGCCTGTTCCTCGGTAGATACACGGGCATACAGTGCGGCTCTCTTGATGCCGTCATCTATTCTTTTTATTTTCATATGTCCTCCTTAACTCCTCGGAGAGGGATAGTCATATCTGTGGGTTATAAACGGTTTGAAGTTATCATATACCTCTTGTTCGAGAGGGTTGGTTAAAAATTTATTTCTATCATACAGAATTTTCATACGCTTGGCACGTTGTGTCGCAACAGCCAAATCCACTTTGCAGTAACGAGCAATTTCCTCGGGTGATTGCAGGTTGAGTTCCCGGAGTACGCAGGCGGGGCATAGAAGCCTGATGGCAAATCTGTCAGCTTGGATCTCCGACTTGGGGTTAGGGTCGACCTTTCGGGTGTGAGCGTACTTTACGTATTTAAGTTCGTGACCGAGAAAGTAGTGTCCCAGCTCATGGGCTATGGTGAATCGGGATATTTCAACGGGGTTAAGATCATTGTATATTATGTACCAATATGTACCGTCATAATATGAGCGTCCGTTTTCATTTGGCAGCAGTACGTTTACTGTGCTGTTTTTTATCACTCGGACATTGGAATTTCTGGCTATCTTCAGTACGTCCACGGGCAGAGAGCTTATTTTATGGTCGATCAAGCATCTCCATGCACAATCTCGAATGTTTTGATAAATTCCATATGATCTCATATAGCCTTATATCAGAGCAGCGTGTCGTCGGTGTCGGGGGCGTTCTTTATCTTTTCAAAATCCTCTTTAGCTATACGGGTGACGGTATCGGGATGCTTGTCCTCGGATTGTGCTGCGGTGTAAACGTAAACATCGCCGTTCTGCTCGATGCCGAGAAGACGGTCAACGGCAACCTGAAGCTCGGGCTGTGAACGGTAGGCGTTGATGAGTGCCATTTCCCGAGGGGAGAGGGTGTTTCTTATAACGGAGTTCGGCTTCTTGTCGGACTCTTTTTTTGCTTCGTCCGTGTTGCCGAGAAGATAGTCTACGGATACGCCGAAATAGTCGGCTATTTTTTGAAGATTGTTACCCGAAGGAATACGACCATTTTTCCAAGAGGTTATTGTGCCGGAAGCAATATTTAATTTTTTTGCAACAGGGTTGGGCTTTTCGCCTTTTTCGTCACATAATTTTACAAAATTATTCCAAAACATTTGTGTTTTTCCTTTCTAAAAAATAAATTGTAGCACGGAAGGCAGAGGGGGTGCTTTACAATCGTTCCGTTGCGTTGCTTACAAGTCTGCCAATAAGCTGGCGATTACTGTATTTACCCCAAAAATCACAATTACATACTATAACGAGATTTTTCTTCGCTCGTGATATTGCTGTATTGAGTGTGTAGAGCCCGTCTATTATAAGGCTGTTTGTAAAGTACATATTGCTTGAATCGGATACGCTTATAATTACCGTGTCCCACTCCTTGCCTTGAGATGCGTGTATAGTTGAAATGTTTTCGTAACTTACAATACCTTGCAGATGATTTATAAGCTGTTCCTTTTGAGTGGTGTATGGAGTTAGAATAACAAAGTTCTCCAATGGGGTGTCCAAAAGATATTCTTTGATTGCCTTGATTTCTCCATAATTTACACGTCGTTGGGGTTCGTTGCCTGCCTTTTTTGCGTGTATAACCGTAATTTCTGTGTCAAATTCTGTTTGTCCGCTGAAACCCGTCTGGTAAACAAATTCATCAAGAATTTTAGCGAGGTTATCTCCAAAGCGGAAAGTTTGGGTAAGAATTGATATTGACATAAAGTTGTCTTTGGGCGGTGTTTTGTTTATATACAATTCGAATATATCCTCAACTGAATAGTTGGCTTCAAACAGTTGAGGAAAGTATATTGACGACATATCCCAAAGGAAAAGCTTGTTATCGAATTCGGATAACGCTGTTTCCGAGGCTTCACATATCGGTGGAAGCTGCATATGATCTCCCAAAAGAGTTACCGGCAAATTAAATGAGAACAGAGGAGCGGACTTGATGAGAGGGCAATAAGCCGCCTCGTCCAAAAAGATGTGAGAAACAGAAGAAAAAATTCCTAAATCTAAAAGTGACTTATAGTGAGAAATCAGATGGTCCATTGTCATTGCGTAAACATATCTTGTTTTTGAATTTTTTTCGGTTTTCTCATTTGTATTGGAAATTTGTTGATTTATGGCATTGATTTTACTGTCAATATTCTCATCGAACGGGACGTTTTTCATTGTTTCGTAGATCTGCGTTATTTGCAGATCGGCTTCGTCCAAATCGTAAAACTGTCCTATAATTTTTGTTGCGGCTTCGGCCGCGTTTTTTTGTTCCGCTTTCATAAGCTGATTTGCTGTAACTATTGTATTGTCGCAGAAAGAGAGAGAGTGCTTTATTGCTTGAATTTGATTTTCAAGTGATAGAGCTTGAGCAGAGCATAGGTTGTGCTTATCTCTTAACATAGCACTTTCTTGAATTAGTAGTTTTGCCTCACGATCAGTAAAGAATTTCTTTGCCTTGAACGCAACGGATTTTTCACGGTTCACAATTTCTTCTTGTCGCATCTCGATATTGTGGAGAATTTTCTTAAATGAGTCCATTTGAATATTGGCTTGCGAAAGTTCGAAATTAAAGGCTTCATATCTTTTTAAATATTCGTTTTTCGTTTTTAAAGCCTCGTAATACTTATCCTTGGCACAGTTGAATTTATCACACTCTGCAATCGTATTTATAGCAGCAACCTGTGCTTTTCTTTTTTCCTGAAGTTCTGTCAGCTCCTGTTGAAGTTTTCTTATTATTGCCAAGGAATCTTGATGTTCACATATTTCTCCATATGCTGAGGAAAATCCTCTTGTTGACATACCCATACGGTATAGGCAATCTATATTTTCGTTTTGCTTTTGTAGGGATTCAATCAAGGAACGCAAGGTGTTTTCCACTGCATTGTTGGTTGGTGCAATTATAAGAACCTTTTGTTTTTTATTAATATACGTACGTATACAATCGGCAAGCACTATTTGCGTTTTTCCTGTACCGGGAGGACCCCATACGTAGGAGATGTCACTGCTTAGCACATTATCCACTGCTTTGATTTGCTCGGAGGATTCCGTTGACGAAAAGAAATAGTCTTTGCTGTCTGTAGTAGGTAACGGAGGGGTGGATATTTTGCTACCGTAATTTTCATACCATTTTTTGACGTTCTCAATCAAAAATTTCATATCAGAAACAAAGCATATGTCACGGCAAGAGATTTCTTGCAGAATGCAATCAAGCTCATTCGAAGTCTTTAACATTATACTTGATAAATTTGACTCTGATATTGAAAAATGCTTACCGTTAATGTATCTCTTTTCAATATCGCAGAATATGGAGGTATCGGGAACCGTCGCGTTTAGTTGCATTCGTATTTCATTGTCGTTTACTATAGGCTTGCTCAACTGTATGGAAAATATATTTTTCTTTATTCGTGTAATGCTGTAAACAGATATTATCGCACGTGCACCACCATGAGTATCTACGTACTCGTAATAATTTTCCGCACTTTGTATAGCATTGTTGATAAATGCAAGTTTTGACATTTTTGCTCCTTGATGTATAAATAGTATAACGATATTACGTATATTTTGTGCAAAAATACAAATCTCAAAAAAATGAGTTAAATTGCATTGACAATCTCACAAATATGAGATATAATATAATCGTACCGAGGTTAGACGGGCCAACAGGCAACTTTCTATTGTATCCTTCATTATAACACAATTTGAAAATTATGTCAATATCTCGGTACGACGAACAAAAGAGAGAGGAGCTATGTATGTTCAACGGAGAAAAGCTGTCCGCCTTTATGAAGAGAGAGGGGATGACCAACGTGGCGTTGTCGAAAAGGTTAGGAGTATCGGAGGGAGCTGTACGGCATATCA
>JAZOUQ010000112.1:0-4070 GCA_045658185.1 Eubacteriales bacterium | reverse complement strand
CTGCCGTGTTGTCGCTCCTATGCTGATTCGTTTTTCATTGACTAATGCTTTTTTCACATCCATAGCTTTACCGTCCTTTCGTTTCTTAATAATTATTTTAACAGAAGGAACGGTAAAACTTTTGTCGCAATCTGCGAGTGCCAAGTAGGAATATTCAAGAAATTTTCGTCATATCCTCTTTTTTTATAACCGCTTTACTTATTTTTCCCCTGGTTTTTCCTCTCCGTCTGCCGATTTTTCGTCCTTAGTGCGACTGTCTGTCGATAAGTTACCGTCATATTTTTTTCCAGCGGTTCTTTTGAGCGAAATTATACCGCCCGATACCAGCATTATTCCAAAAAGTCGTCTGAGCCAACCGCCCGAGAAAAAAGAGGTCAGAAAGAAGCCTCCCAACGCCCCCAGCGTTCCTGCGACTATCATAATTCCCACGGCAAAAAAGGGGATTTTGCGGCGGAAGAGCTGTATGACTACGGACGCCCCCGCACTAAACAGAAAAAACAGCAGATTATAGCCCTGTACGCTAAGCTGAGGAACGTTTGTGAATACCGAGAGATAGACGGCGAAAAGTCCTCCGCCTCCCACTCCCATTCCCGATAAAAGTGCCACCGCAAGAGCAACGATAATACTTACAGCCATATAAACCTCACCTTACTATAAGAAGTATTCCCGATATTACCACCAATACGGCAAACAGCTTTTTTATGCGTTCCGCCCGTATTTTGCCCAGCAGAAGTCCACCAACCGCACCGCCTATTATAGCAGGTAATGCGAATGCTCCGAAGCCCTCGGTGTTGATATGTCCTCTCAATGCGTATATCAAGCAGGAAACTGCGGACACAGGAAGCATAACGCAAAGAGCGGTGGCGAAAACGTCGTTGCCGTTTTTCAGACTGTCCCTGAGCACCCGAGCTATACCGAACACAATGACCGTACCTCCCCCCGCTCCAAGCAGTCCGTTAGCAACTCCCGCCAAAAATCCGATAAGTATCAGCTTGAGTACGGTGGGTGCTTGTCTGTAAAAGGTGCGTTTCATAAAAATATCCTTTCGGAATGTGAAATTTTTCTTAAAATCTTGCAAGAGTAAATTAAATATGATATAATTAATGTATATTGCTTATATTATAACATTTCCGTTTTTTGCGGATATATTCATATCAACCAACAAAAGGAGAGTTCTATGGCTACAAAGAAAAAACCGGCTTCGGGAAAAAGTAAAAAGCCTACCGGCGGCGGCAAGAGCCAACAGTCGGCAAAAAATAACACACGCAAGGAACGTGAACAGAGAACGCAGAGAAGTATTTTGGCTTACGTCGCCCCCTACGTTCTTATGACCTTTGCTTTGTTGCTTGTCATAAGCTTTATTCTTATACTGTTCGAAGGAGATATAGGTGTACTCGGCGAGGGAATACGCTCCCTCTTCAGCGGTCTTTTGGGCTTTGGCGTTTATATGTTGCCCCTCGTTGCGGGATATATCGGAGTAAGATGGTGTCTGTTCAACCTTAACTGGGATTTTTCTCTCAAGCTCACAAGTGACCAAAGACGCGAGGACTATATAAGAGCAGCAAAACGCAATCTCTCGTGCTGTATTATGTCAATAGTTCTGCTCATTATCATATCGACCTTTTCCTCCGTTATAGCAGAGCAGGATTATTTTGACCTTGCCGCCTTCTGGCAGGACGGCTGGGACGGTGAGGGCGGAGGAATCCTCGGCGGTATGCTGGGCTGTCTTTTCCTCGTTTGCTTTGACAGCGTTTTGTCTATCGTTATACTTTCTATACTTGCCGTTGTTTTTGCACTTCTCACCGTTGGTCTTACGCCGAATTACGTAATAAGACTGATTCAGGAAAAGCACGTGGAAAATGCTATAAACCGTGCAGAGGAGCAGGAAAAGGCGGAAAAGCAGACGAAAAAGGCGGTAAAGGAAATAAAGAAAACACCTGCCGTCGTTCCTCCCACTCCTCAGTCTGAAAAGGAAGAACCCCACAGCGTACCCGTAACGCAAGTGTTTGAGGTGACCGATAGTCCCGCTCCCTCGGACAACGGCAATGCAAACAAAACGCCCCTTGATTTTGGCGGCGACCATTCGTTTGACACCAACGAATTTAATAACATTAATAACATACTCGAGGGTCTTGGAACACCCATAACGCCCAGCGTTAACGAGTCAGAGAAGAAACCCGCGTCGCCCGCCGCTCCCATTTCGATGGATAAAATGGATTCAAGCGAGCTTTTGTCCGACGTCGAGGCGGTGGCTCCAGACGAGGACGGCGAGGAAGTTCCAGAGGTAATAACTCCCTACGTCTTCCCCTCTGTGGAGCTTCTTAACAAAAACAAGGACGTAGATAACACCGACCACACCAAGGAATCCACCGAAAAGGCGAACGTCCTGGTGGAAACGCTCAACAGCTTCCGTGTGGGAGTTGAGAGCGTTGCCTACTCACGCGGCCCTACGATAACCAGATTTGAGATAAAGCCCAAGGTGGGAACGAGAGTTCGCTCCATCGCAAACCTTGTTGACGATATAGCACTTAATCTTGCTACGGCGGGAGTTCGTATAGAAGCCCCCATACCCGGCAAGGCGGCGGTAGGTATCGAAGTACCTAACGAGGTTCGTGCCACCGTTTACCTTCGCGACCTTATCGACAACGCAAAGTTTACCGACGCAAAGAGTAAGCTGACGGCGGCACTTGGTATGGACGTGGGCGGAAACCCCATATACTTTGACATTGGCAAAATGCCTCACCTGCTTATTGCGGGTACGACAGGCTCGGGTAAGTCCATCTGTATCAACTGTATCATTATGAGTATCCTCTACAAGGCAAAGCCCGAGGAGCTGAAGCTTATACTTATCGACCCCAAAAAGGTTGAGTTCAATATGTATAAGAACATTCCCCATCTGTACTGTCCCATAGTCAGCGAGCCTAAAAAGGCGGCAGGAGCTCTGGCGTCCGCCGTTGCCGAGATGGAACGCAGATTTGAGATGATAGAGTCGGTGGGCGTTCGTGATATTGCGGGATATAACGCTATCGCCGAGAGCGACCCCGAGCTTGAATTTATGCCCCATATGGTTATTATCATAGACGAGCTTGCCGACCTTATGATGACCGCAAGAGATGAGGTGGAAACCTCCATCTGCCGTCTTGCTCAGAAGGCGAGAGCCGCGGGAATACACGTTATTCTCGGTACTCAGCGTCCCTCCGTTGACGTTATCACGGGTCTTATCAAGGCAAACGTTCCTTCCCGTATCGCGTGTACCGTTATGTCACAGGTGGACTCCAGAACCATCATCGACGTGGCGGGTGCAGAGAGCCTTATCGGTCGAGGCGATATGCTGTTCGCCCCTGTCGGTGCGTCCAAGCCCTTGCGTGTTCAGGGTGCGTTCGTCAGCGACGGTGAGGTTGAAAGAATAGTTGACTTTATCAAGGAAAATAACGGCGAGGCGAGATACAATAAGGACTTTGTCAACAGAATAGAGGAAGAAGCCGCAAAGTGCGGAATGGGCAAGAAGGGTGCGGCCGCAGGCGGCAGCTTTGACTCTGACGGCGGTGACGTAGAGGGCGGCGACTCCAAGTTTTCCGAGGCTGTCAAGATAGTTATTGAGGCAGGTAAGGCGTCCACCTCACTGCTCCAGCGACGTATCAACGTAGGCTACGGAAGAGCCGCGAAAATGCTGGACACCATGCAAGAGCTTGGTTACATAAGTGCTCCCGAGGGAACAAAGCCCCGACGTGTGCTTATCACTATGGACGAGTACCTCCGCCGCAAGGTGGAAGGCAATCTGGGTGATTCCGATTCCGAATAAATAAAAAAAGGATTTGAGCTGTTTATCAGTTCAAATCCTTTTTTAGGTGTTGTTTATTTTATATACCGACAAGATTTGTGCGAACATAGATTGTCGCCGTGGGGGTTGTGCGTTGCGGGCGAACACAGTTCGCCCCTACGGTGGAACAATATTATTTTGTCGTAGGGGCGTTCTGTGAACGCCCGCCTTTTGCGGAATTGTTTTTTATCTAGCCTCCCTCCGAGAGGGAGGTGGCACGAGCAAAGCGAGTGACGGAAGGAGCCTGCGG